>CAJMQR010000001.1 GCA_905215665.1 uncultured bacterium
GGAGGGCTGCATCGTCAACACAACCTGCGAGCTGGTGCTCGGCCTTCTGGACGGCTGGCGCTTCGGCACGGAGCAGGACGCGCAGACCGGTTACGACGAGATCGTCTTTCAGAGGGAGGAAACATGAAAAACACCACGCTTTGCTATATTGAGCGAGACGGCCGCTATCTGCTGCTGCACCGCGTCAAAAAGGAAAACGACCTGAATCGCGATAAATGGGTCGGCATCGGCGGCAAATTTGAAGAAAACGAAAGCCCCGAGGAATGTCTGCTGCGGGAGGTTCGGGAGGAAACCGGCCTGACCCTGACGGATTACCGCTATTGCGGCATCGTCACCTTCGTCTCCGACCGCTGGGAGGGGGAATACATGCACCTGTTCCACGCGGAGGGCTTCACCGGCGAACCGGGTGTCTGTGACGAGGGCGTGCTGGAATGGATTCCGAAGGAGGACTTCGCCGCCCTTCCGACGTGGGAAGGCGACCGGATTTTTATGGAGCTGCTGGAGGCGCGCGCCCCCTTCTTCTCCCTGAAGCTGTGCTATGAGGGGGACCGTCTGGTCTATTCCGCGCTGAACGGAAGGCCGCGGAACCCCGACTGATACTTTTTTCCGATAAAAAGTAGACACTTTTTATCAGAAAGGCGCCGCTTAAAGCGTCGCCCTTCTGCGCTGAAAGCGCAGAAGACGTCTCATGCAGACTCCGACGCGCTGACGCGCTATGAAAAGTATTCTTTGTCTACTTTTCATGGGAGTCTAGTATGATACTATTTCTCAATAGAATTGTTTCATTCGCCGTCGGTATACCCCTGAGAAAGCCGAAAAAAACGCGCCCTGCAAGAGGGCGCGGCAGAAGGAGTCCGCATGGCCGGCCGGGCCCCGGGCGTATCACAGTCCCCCGTGGTTTTCGGGAGAAAAGCGCCGCCCGCGGCGCTGCCGTTTTCGTAACGTATCAGGAGATCTTCATGAATTCCGTGGGGTCGACCGGCGCGTTGTTTTTGTAGACCGCAAAGTGCAGATGCGGCTCTTCGGCCGTCTCAATGCCGGCGGTCTGCCCCACCTTTCCGAGAACGTCCCCCGCCTTGACGGTGTCGCCCACCTTGACGGAGACGTCCTTGTCCAGATTGGAATAGTGCGTGGTGTAACCGCCGTCGTGGCGCAGGACAACCGTCATGCCGAGGCTCTCGTCCTCATAGATGGTATAGACGCTGCCGTCGGCCGCCGCCTGTACCTCGTCGCCCAGCGCCGCGCTGAGATCGACGCCCTCATGCGTCCGCCAGTCGCGGGTCGTGGTGTTGTAGGCGAGGAAATCGGCGGCAAAGGCGTTGATGGGTTCTCCCTTTACCGGCGCCTGTACCTTCAGTTTTCCGTTCCCGGACGGCGTTTTCTGATTCTCCGGCTCCGTCGCTTCATTTCCCTGCGTTGCGGCCACATCGGCAGTCCTGGGCAGGCTTTCCTGAAGCTGAACCTGGGCGCTGCTCTCCTTTGAGGAAAGCGCTGCCGGACCCTCTGCGGGTGTCTTGTCTCTCCCGCTCAGCAGTAAATAGCCGGCGACTCCCACGGCAACCGCGCACAGCAGAAGCACGATATAGTACCCCTTGTCGCGCAGAAAGCCGACAAAGCCGTTGGGTTTCTTGTCATTTTGCATATTAGCACCTCCGAGCATAAGTATCGACAGGAAAAATTTTCTTTATACGAAATTTTCTCGACCTTTTTCTCCCCCTTGCCGCCGCTATACTGAAAGCCGGGGAAGGGAGGAATTCATATGCAAAAGTCGGCGATGCGCATTACCTGCGCGTTTCTGCTGCTGAGCATCGCGCTGGCGTCCTGCGTCGGACTGATCAGCGCCGTTTTTGCCGAAAACGATACTCCGCCGGAAACGGCGGTGCCTGTGGGGGCTGTGCGGGAGGCGCCGCAGGCCGCGCCTGTACCGTCGGAGGCGGACAAGCCCTCGCTGGTGCTGGTAAAGATGCTGATTCTTGCGGATCCGGAGATCCGGCAGGTACGGCTGCTCCGCCGGGACGGAACCCTGCTGCAGAGCCTGACGCCGGATGCCGAAGGCATGGCGGTCACGGATCCCATGGAGCCAGGGGACTACACGGCCGAGACGGAGCAGGGCAGCGTGAGCTTCACGCTCCATGAAAACGCCTCCGTCAGCACGGATGCGGGCTGCGGCTGGACGGACGGGGAACAGCTCCATCTGACGCGTACACAGGTGGGAACACTGACCGTGCGCCGCCTGCTCGCGCAGGACGATCCGGCTGCCGCCGGCGGCTGGCTGGACTATACGCTCAGCAGCGCCTCCTATTACGACCGCGCCGCCGTCCGCAGGACGGACGGCACGCAAACGGAGCTGAGCTGCACGTTCTACGGTATTCCCTACGGGGAATACGTCCTGTCCGAGAACGGGGCGCAGTGCGCCCGGGTCACGATCGGGCCGGGTGAAGAAACCGTCTCCGTACTGCTGCCCTGAGGAAGAGGGCGGACGCCGTTTCTGAAATTTCCTTTTTTGGAAGAAGACATTGTCCATATATTGAAAACGCTCCCCGTGACGCCGGTCTGAAAAGCCGATGCCACGGGGAGCGTTTTTGTCTGTTTAGGGGTCTGCGCGGCTCACCGCGCAGAAGGAAAAAGCGGGAGAGTATCCATTCTCCCCCGCGGGATCCGTTCAGGTTTTCCTTGTGAATTTCTCTCCGCATTTGGGGCAGCGGATGCAGATCTTTCCCCGGCCGCGGGGCACGCGCACCGTCTGCCTGCAGTTCGGGCAGTGGAAATAGCGGTTATGGCGGTCCTTCAGCCGCATCCAGAGCTGGGTAAACTTTTTGTTCTCCCGCTGGCGCTTATAGATGTTGCGTGAAAACATCCGGAAAAAGCTGTACGCCAACAGGCCGCAGACGCACAGGGATAAAACGGGAGCAATGATTCCGCCGTAGACCGCGGAATTTCCCAGTGCCATGGTGAGGATGCTGTTTATAAGACTGACCAGCACCGCCAGCACAAGAATCGCCATATTCAGTTGATCCGAGCCATAGCGGCCGTACATGAATTGCCGCAGGGCCGCTCCGATTCTTCGAAACATTCTGATCACCTACAAGACCCATTATAGTCGCCGCAACCGAATTTACAAGACCGCAGAAAAAGAATTCATGATTTGTTTACGTTTTTTCCGCTTTTTAATAGCAGAATGGGCACGTGAGGCCGGTTAAACAGCCGGAAATGCACATTGGTATAGCCCAGCCCGCGGCTGACGTAGAGTACGGTTCCGTCCTGCCGGTATGCGCCCGCGTCGTAATCGGGAAACAGTTCCCGCCGGGTGCCGAACACGCCTCCCACAAAGGGTAGGCGCACCACGCCGCCGTGGCAGTGGCCGGAGAGTACCAGCTCCACACCGAGCTCGCTCCACATGGGCAGCTCATCGTTGCGGTGCGAGAGCATCAGCAGAAAGTCGCCGCCCCGCTCGCCGCGGATCTGGGAGACAAGCTCCGCTGGGGATTTCATGTCATAGGGCCCGCAGGGATCGTGGACGCCCGCCACGACGATCTCCGCGCCGCCGCGTGAGAGAACCCGGTAGTCGTTGGCGAGTACGGTGACGCCGCACTCCCCCATCTTCTTCAGAATCTCCCGCAGGCCCTCCACCTGCCACTCATGGTTCCCCGTGACATAGAACGTGGGCGCGATGGCCGAAAGTCCGCAAAGCAGCGGTTCCAGCATGGAAAGATCCGTTTTTTCGTCGAACAGGTCGCCGCAGATGCAGATGAGGTCCGGCTGCTCTCTGCGCAGCAGCCGGAGCAGCTCCCGGTTTTCCTTTCCGAAGCTGCGGCCGTGCAGATCCGCCAGCTCCGCCACGCGCAGGCCGTCGAACTCCGGCGGCAGCTCCGGAAAAACCAGCTCCACCTCCTCCGGCTGGAGCATACAGTTCTGCCAGAACACAAACCACGCCGCCCCCCAGAGCAGGGCCAGAATCAGGAGTAAGGTCAGCCATCTGCGTCCTTTTCTCAAAAGAGGCGCCTCCTTTTTCGGTGTGATACTACTTGTTTTCCCGTTTTTTCGGAGAATATAGAATAGATATTGTGCAGCGCGCAAAATTTTGTTATAATAAAAAGAAAAATCGGGATGTGCATTTGGAGTGAAGTACGGAATCTGGAACATTGCGCAGCCGCAGCAGGCAGATATTCTCGCGCTGGAGCAGGCGGGCTTTTCCCCGCTGACGGCGCGGGTCCTGTGCGGCAGGGGATACCGTTCCCCGGAGGAAGCCAACAAATTACTTGACACCACGGCGCCGCTGTGCGACCCTCTGGCCATGAAGGAGCTGGGCACGGCGGCGGAAATTCTTCGCCGCGCCATTGCCGATGGCGTCAAAATCGCCGTATTCGGGGATTACGACGTTGACGGCATCACCGCCACCTGTCTGCTGATGGAGTGCCTGCGCTCTCTGGGCGCGGACTGCATTGCCCATATTCCCGGCCGTCTGGAGGAGGGCTACGGGCTGAACTGCGCCGCCATCGGCCAGCTTGCGGACGAGGGCGTCGGGCTGATTGTCACGGTGGACTGCGGCATCACCGCCGTCGAGGAGGCGCAGTATTGCAGGCAGCTCGGCATAACGCTGATCGTCACCGATCATCATGAGTGCAAATCCACCCTGCCGGAGGCCGCCGCGGTCGTCGACCCCCACCGGCCCGACCGCACCTATCCGCACACCGATCTTTCCGGCGTGGGCGTGGCCTTCAAGCTGGCCTCCGTCCTGCTGGGAGATCAGGAGGAAGCCGCGCGGCGCTGGTGCGACCTGTTCTGTCTCGGCACCATCGCGGACGTCATGCCCCTGCGCGGCGAGAACCGCCGTCTGGTGGTGATGGGGCTTGCCGCCCTGCAGAAGCCCAAGCGGCTGGGGCTTCGGGCGCTGATCGAAGCCTGCGACTGCGGCAGCCAGCCCGTCACGGCCGGCACCATCGGCTATGTCCTCGCCCCGCGCATCAACGCCGCCGGGCGCATGGAGCACGCGGAGCTGGCCGTTCAGCTTTTTTTAACGGAGGATCCCGGGCAGGCCGCCCTGCTGGCGCAGACCCTCTGCCGCCTCAACCGCGAACGGCAGGGGACGGAGTCCGTCATCTATCAGGAGGCGCTGAAGCGGCTGAAGCAGCAGAAGGACGCCAGCGCCATCGTTCTGGCCGGCGAGGGCTGGCATCAGGGCGTGGTCGGCATCGTGGCCTCCCGCCTGTCGGAGGAATTCTGCCGCCCGACCTTTCTGATCTGTCTGGACGGCGACCGCGGAAAGGCCTCCTCCCGCTCCTACGGGGGCTTCAATCTCTTTGCCTCCCTGTGCGAGCTGTCCCCCCTGCTGGCGGGCTTCGGCGGCCATGAGCTTGCCGCCGGCTTCACCATCCGCCGCGAGAACATCGGAGAGTTCCGCCGCCGCATCTGCGAGCTGACCTCGGCCTACGCCGCCTCCGGCCTTGCGAAGCCGGCGCTGGAGATCGACTGCGAGGTGCCCGGCAGGCTTCTGACGGAGAAAAACATTCTGGGTCTTTCCCAGCTTGAGCCCTGCGGCACCGGCTGCCCGAAGCCCGTGCTTTGCCTCAGCGAGGCTGTCGTGGAGCATGTCTGCGCCGTCGGCGGCGGCAAGCATCTGCGGCTGAAGGTCCGCGCAAAGGACGGCACCGCTTTGCAGGCCATCTATTTTTCCGCGGGCGGCCTGCAGGACAGGCTCTCCCCCGGCGACCGGGTGGATCTCGCCTTTACGCCCCAGATCAACGAGTTCCGCGGCGCGCGCGCCGTGCAGCTCAATCTGGCGGATCTGCGCCGGGTTTCTCCCTGCGAATATTACGACCGCTTCCGCAATCACGAGACGCTGCCGCCCTATGAGGCCGCCGCGCTGGCGCCGGCGCGCACGGACGTTGCGGACGTCTGGAACTATCTGTGCGCGGCCGTCCCCGCGGGCCGGCCGCTGACGTGTGAGATCTCCGCTCTGTGCGCGGCGGTCGCCGCCTATTCCCACGGGCGCCACAGCGTCCGTCGCACGCTTGCGTGTCTCGACATTCTCGCGGAGCTGCGCTTTCTTGAGGTGCGGCGCCACGACCCGACGGTCGAAATCCGTCTCCTGCCGGTCAGCAGGAAGAATCCACTGGAAAACAGCAGGCTCTACCGCGCGCTGCGGGCAGGCAGCCTGTAAATCGGAGGCCCCCGTACTATGGAAACCTTTCAGGAACACTACGACAGTCTGATGCGCACCATTGCATCCAGAAGCATGTCGGTGGACATGGCGCAGATCGAGCGCGCCATCCGTTACGCGGAAAACAAGCACCGTCTGCAAAAGCGCAAGGACGGTTCGCCCTACATCATTCACCCGCTCGCCGTGGCGGAAATCGTGGCAGAGATCGGTCTGGACACCGACGCCATTCTCGGCGCGCTGCTGCACGACTGCATTGAGGACACGGACTCCACCTACGACGAAATCGCCAGGCAGTTCGGCGCCACGGTTGCCGCGCTGGTCGAGGGCGTCACCAAACTGACCCGCGTGGAGTATTCCACGCTGGAGGAACAGCAGATGGAAAATCTGCGCAAGATGTTCATGGCCATGAGCCGGGACATCCGCGTTATCCTGATCAAGATCGCCGACCGGCTGCACAATACCCGTACCATGCAGTTCCAGTCGCCGGAAAAGCAGATTTCAAAATCCCGCGAGACGATGGACATCTACGCCCCGCTGGCGCACCGTCTCGGTATGCAGAAGATCAAATGGGAGCTGGAGGATACCAGCCTCAAGTATCTCGACCCCGCGGGCTACAATGAGATCATGCAGTACCTTGAGGCCCATCAGGCCGAGGCCGACGATTTTATGAAGGCCATCCAGAGCAAGATCACCACCCGTCTGTCCGCGGTCGGCATCCACGGCGCAATTTACGGCCGCATCAAGCACGTCTATTCCATCTACCGCAAAATGAAGGCACAGGGCAAGGGCATAGGCGAGCTGTATGATATGTATGCTTTCCGGGTGATCGTTGATTCCATTCCCGACTGTTATAATGTGCTGGGCCACATCCACGACCTGTTCAATCTGGTGCCCGGGCGTTTTAAGGATTATATTTCCACCCCCAAGCCCAATATGTATCAGAGCCTGCACACCACCGTCATCGGCCGGCAGGGCATCCCCTTCGAGGTGCAGATCCGCACCTGGGAGATGCACGAAACGGCGGAATACGGCATCGCCGCACACTGGAAATACAAGCAAGGCGTCGAGGGCGGCGACGAAAAGCAGTTTGAATGGGTTCGCCGCCTGCTGGAGACACAGCAGGAGACGGACGCCGAGGACTATATCCACTCGCTGAAGGTCGAGATGTTCGACGACGAGGTCTTCGTTTTCACGCCCAAGGGCAAGGTCATGTCCCTGCCCTCCGGCTCCACGCCCATCGACTTCGCCTACGCCATCCACTCCGGCGTGGGCAACGCCATGGTCGGCGCAAAGGTCAACAACCGCATCGCCAGTTATGACCAGCAGCTCAACAACGGCGATATCGTCGAAATTCTGACCTCCAAAACCGCCAAGGGGCCCAGCCGCGACTGGCTGAACATCTGCAAGAGCAATCAGGCACGCACCAAAATCAAGCAGTGGTTCAAAAAGGAAAAGCGCGAGGAAAACATCGTCCATGGCAAAGCCAGCTTTGAGGGCGAGCTGCGCCGTGCGGGCATCAATCCGTCTGTTTTGCAGGACCCCGAGCTGCTGCCCGCGCTTCTGAAAAAGCTCTCCTTCGACTGTCTCGATGACATGTATGCCGCCATCGGCTACGGTGGCCTTACTGCCGCCAAGGCCTTCGGCCGCATCCGCGACGAGCTGACCCGCGTCAACCGCCAGAACCAGCAGAAGGAACAGCTCCGTCTGCCCGAGCAGCCCTCCGTCCGTCAGAGCCGTCACAAGGACTCCGGCGTGATCGTCGAGGACATCGACTCCTGCATGATCAAATTCTCCCGCTGCTGCACGCCCGTGCCGGGAGACGACATCATCGGCTTCATCACCAAGGGCTACGGCGTCTCCGTCCACCGCCGCGACTGCCGCAACGCCGCCGGCGCGGACGATCCGCATCAGGCCGGCCGCTGGGTGAAGGTCTCGTGGAGCACGGACGCGGAAAAGCCCTTCTCCACCACCTTTGAGATCGATTCCACCGACCGCGACGGTATCTGGCTTGACATTGCCACCGCGCTGAGCGCGTCGAAGGTCAAGGTCACGGAGCTCTCCGGCCGCGATATGCCCGCCGGCAAGGCGCGCACCATCGCCACCTTCGAGGTCAAAAATGTGCAGGAGCTGGAAGCCATCCGTTCCAGAATCCGCTCCATCGCGGGCGTTCTGGACGTCAGAAGGGGGCAGAACTGATGCGCGCCGTTGTCACCCGCGTGAAAAGCGCAAGCGTCGCCGTCGATGGCAAAACCATGGGCGCGATCGGGCAGGGCCTTCTGATTCTGCTGGGCATCGCGCCGGAGGATACTCCCGCGCACTGTAAAAAGCTGGCCGACAAGATCCTCGGCCTGCGGATTTTCCGCGACAATGACGATAAGATGAACCGTTCGCTTGCCGACGTGGGCGGGAGCGTGCTGGTCGTCAGTCAGTTTACGCTCTACGGCGACTGCCGCAAGGGCCGGCGTCCGAGCTTTACGGGCGCCGCAGCGCCGGAAACCGCCATCCCGCTCTACGAGCAGTTTTTGCGGGAATGCCGCGCGCACGGCTTTCCGCCGCAGCACGGGCAGTTCGGCGCGGATATGCTCGTCACCTCCGAAAACAACGGCCCCGTAACCCTGATTCTGGACACCGACGAGCTGATGTGACCCGGAAAGGATGTTTTTATGATGAAACTGCACCGTCTTACAGTCGGCCCTCTTGAGACAAACTGCTACCTTGTCTCGGACGATGAGGGAAAGACCGCCGTCATAGACCCCGGCTTCGAGCCGGAGCAAATTCTCGCCGCAGCGCAGAAGCTGGGGCTGACCGTCTGCGCCGTCCTGCTGACGCACGGACACTTTGACCACGTCGGCGGCGTGCGCGCCATCGCGCAGGCGGCCGCCTGCCCGGTCTGGGTGAACGAAAAGGATCTGAATCTGCGCACTGCGATGACCCTTTCCGCGCCGTACTATACCGATCTTTATGCCGAGGGCGACGTCGTTTCCGTGGGAAAACTGCGCTTTTCCGTGCTGGAAACGCCGGGCCATACCCCCGGTTCCGTATGCCTGCGCTGCGAAGACGCGCTGTTTTCCGGCGATACGCTCTTTGCCGGCTCCTGCGGCCGGACGGATCTCGGCGGCTCCGAGGCGGCGCTGAGGACAAGCCTTGCGCGTCTGGCGGCAATTCCCGAAAACCTGACGGTCTACCCCGGTCACGGTCCCTTCTCCACGCTGGACGCCGAACGCGCCTCGAATCCCTATCTGAGGGGCTGAGCCAATGAAGCTTCTCTTAGTCGGTCACGACGACCGCTACGCGATCGAGCAGTTGCAGCTCGCGCTGTTTCCCGACGAGACGATGGAGCCGGCCGGAGAGGCCTTTTCCGGCGACGGCGCCGTTTCCGCGCTGCACGCCGGAAAGCGCTGGCTCACCGCCACGGCCCGCATCACCCTGCACGGCGTCACGGCACGAGCCAGCCGCCGCATGAAGCTGGAGGAGGCGGACGTCCCCTCCCGCCGCCGTCTGCTGCAGAACGCCTATTACGCCGCCGCCACGCGCCTGCGCACGCCCCCGGAGTGGGGCAGCCTGTCCGGCGTCCGGCCGACAAAGCTCACCACGCGGCATCTGCTGGCCGGCGGCACGGAGCAGTCGGCCGACCGGCTGATGAAAGAGACCTATCATGTCGCGCCCGCCCGCAGGCGGCTCTGCGTCGAAAGCTCCCTTGCCTCGCTGCGGGCCGCGGAGCGTCTGCGTCCCGGCGACGTCTCCCTCTATATCGGGATCCCCTTCTGCCCCACCCGCTGCGCCTACTGCAGCTTCGTCAGCCAGACGATCGGGCGGCAGGGCGCGCTGCTGGAGCCTTATCTTCAGGCGCTGGAACGGGAGATTGAGCACACCGGCAGGCTCCTGCGCGGCTCCGGCAGAACCGTGCGCACGCTCTACATCGGCGGCGGCACGCCCACCACGCTGTCCGCCGGACAAATTGCCCGCCTGATGCAGGCGATTCAGGCACATTTTGACCTGTCCGACCTCATAGAATATACGGTGGAGGGCGGCCGTCCCGACACGCTGGAGCCGGAGAAGCTCTCCGTTCTGCGCAGTCTCGGCTGCGGCCGCATCAGCATCAACCCTCAGACGATGAACGACGCCGTTCTCCGCTGCGTCGGCCGCTGCCATACCGGCGCGCAGACGGTTCTGGCCTTCCGGCAGGCGCGGGAAGCGGGCTTTGAGGCCATCAACATGGATCTGATTGCCGGGCTTCCCACGGACTGTCCGGAGAGCTTCGCCGCCTCTCTGGGACAGGTTCTCGCGCTGGAGCCGGAGAACGTCACCGTCCACACGCTCGCGCTCAAGAAGGGCGCGGATCTCTATTTTTCCCGCATGGGGCTTCCCGATGCCGGAGCCGTCCGGGAAATGCTCGACGGCGCCGAACGCGCCCTGCGCGAAAAGGGCTATCGTCCCTACTATCTCTACCGGCAGAAATACATGTCCGGCAGCTTTGAAAACGTCGGCTGGAGCAGACCCGGCTTCGACTGCCTTTACAACATTTATATGATGGAGGAGCTGCACAGCGTCATCTCTCTGGGCGGAGGCGGCATGACCAAGATCAATCTGCCGGACGGACGGCTGGAGCGCTTCCACAATCCGAAATTCCCCCAGCAGTACATCCAGCGTATAGAAGACGTGCTGAAGCAGAAAGACGCGGCCTTTGCCCTGCTGAAATGAAAGGATACTTTATGGATACTCTGTTTGCCAATGTCACCGTCGTCACCATGGACGAGGATCTGCGCGTGCTGTTTTCCGCCTTTGTGGGCGTGACGGAGGGAAAAATCAGCTATCTTTCCCGCAAGGCGCCGGAAGAGAAGCCGAAAAAGATCGTCAACGGAGAGGGCATGGTGCTCATGCCCGGCCTGATCAACTGCCACACCCATCTGGCGATGTCCCCCCTGCGCGGCTATGCCGACGACTGTGAGCTGTCCGTCTGGCTGAACGATCACATCTTCCCGCGCGAGGAGCGCATGGACGGCCGCTGTGTCAAGGCGGCAACGCTGCTGTCCATCGCCGAGTGCCTCCGCTTCGGCACCACCTCCGTCTCGGACATGTACGACCACTGCGACGAGATCGCGCAGGCCGTCGCCGAATCCGGCATCAAGGCCAATCTCTCCCGCGGCACCACCCTCTTTGGGGAGGAATTCGACGTTGAAAAGCACTCCGGCTGCCGCGAAATGATGGAGCTGAAGGAAAAATGGGACGGCTTTGACAACGGCCGCATCCGGGTGGACGCTTCCATCCACGCCGAGTACACCTCGGATCACCGGCTCTGGGACGCCGTCAGTGAATACGCCATCAACGAGCATCTGGGGATGCACGTCCATCTTTCCGAAACGCAGGCGGAGCATGAGGCCTGCAAGGAAAAATACGGCCTGACGCCCGCGCAGCTTCTTGACTGCCATCATGTCTTTGACGTCCGCGCCGCCGCCGCACACTGCGTCTGGCTGGAGCCGGAGGATATGCGGCTGCTGGCAAAGCGCAAGGTTTCCGCCGTCCACTGTCCGGTGTCCAACCTGAAGCTGGCCTCCGGCTGCGCGAAGGTGCAGGACATGATCAAGGCCGGCATGAATGTGGCGCTCGGCACGGACTCCAACGCCTCCAACAACAATCTCGATCTCTTCGAGGAGATCAAGGCCGCCACGTTGATGGCAAAGGGCGTCTGCGAAGACGCAAAGGCGCTGCCTGCGCAGGCCGCCGTGATGATGGCCACCGTCTGCGGCGCGAGGGCGCAGGGCCGTGAGGCCGAGTGCGGCATGATCAGGGTCGGCATGGACGCAGACCTGATCCTGCTGGACTTCACCGCGCCGCATCTGATGCCCTGCCATAATGTGATGTCCCACCTTGCCTATGCCGTCAGCGGTCATGACGTCGTGATGACCATGGTGCGCGGGCAGATCCTCTATGCCGCCGGGAAATATCCCACCATCGATTTGGAAAGCGTGGTCCATGAGCTGGCAGCTTATGTCATGCCCCATATATTTTCTCCGGAAAAGGACTGATCGACCTTTGGAAAACAGGAATAAAAAGCAGAATTATCTTGCCGGCGCCGCCATCCTCTCCGTTTCGACCATTCTAGTCAAGATTATCGGCATGCTCTACAAGATCCCGCTCAAGCGGCTGATCGGGGACGCCAACTTCGGCTACTTCAACACCGCCTACGAGATCTATACGGTCATGCTGGTCATTTCCATCACTGGCCTGCCCGTGGCGATGAGCCGGCTGGTTTCCGAGGCCAGGGCGCTGGGCAACGGCCGGCAGGTCAAGCGCATCTATCAGACCGCGCTGCTGGCCTATCTTGTCATCGGCCTGCTCGGCAGCGGCGTCATGATGCTCTTCCCGCGCTGGCTCGCCACGGACGTCATGCACAACCCCGGCTCCTACTATTCCATCCTTGCGCTCGGCCCTGCGGTGCTGTGCATCTGCATCGCCTCGGCCTGCCGCGGCTTTTTCCAGGGGCAGGGCAATATGGTGCCCACGGCGGTCAGTCAGGTCATTGAGGCGCTGTGCAAGCTGGTGCTCGGCCTGAGCCTCGCATGGCTGGTTCTCCGGCGCACCGGGGACGGGCCGCTCACCTCCGGCGCCACGATTCTGGGCATCACCGTCGGCTCCGTTCTCTCGGCGGTCTATCTCGTGGTCTCCCGCCGCCGCGCCTCCCGCAGCCTCGACGCGCTGGGCGGCAAGGCGCGGCCCATGGGCGAGACGATGAAATCCCTTTTGTCCATCGCCGTGCCCATCACCATCGGCGCGGCGGGCCTGCAGATCATCAACCTGATCGACTCCTCCACCATCATGTCCCGGATGCTCAGCGCGGCGGAACAGGTGCAGGCAGGCTCGGAAAGCGTCATGGGCCGGCTGCTCTCCATTGCGGCGCAGAAAAATCCGGAGGATCTGAACCAGTACGCCGCGGACATCGCCAAGGGCGTGTACAATTTCTGCCAGACCATTTTCAACTTCCCGCTGGCCTTCATCCCGAACATCACCGCCTCCATCATCCCGGCCATTACCAATCATCTGACCCTGAAAAACATGCGCGGCGTGCGCATGGTGCAGGATTCCTCCCTGCGGCTCATGGGCCTGATCGCCCTGCCCTGCACCGTGGGCATGTTCGTGCTGGCCAAGCCGATCATCCAGCTCCTCGGCGGCTATTCTGGCGACCTTCTGAGCATCGCGGCCATGATCCTCGCGCTGCTCAGCTTCACAATCCTGATCACAAGCATCTCCAACATGGCCAGCGCGATCATGCAGGCGCACGGCTTCGTTTTCCTGCCCGTCATCAACACCATCATCGGCGGTATCCTGAAGGTCATTATGAACTACATCCTTGTGGGCAATCCCAGCATCGCCATCATCGGCGCGCCCATCAGCACCTTCCTGTGCTTCTTTGTGGTCATGGCGCTGAACCTGTTCGCCATGCGCCGCGTCCTCAGAAAAGCTCCAAAGGTGCTGCCGAACATCTGGCGCAGCGGCCTGGCCGCGCTGGTGATGGGCGGCGTGACCTATCTGGTCTATCGCTTGGCGGGTATGTTCGTCTCCAGCGTGGTCATCTCCTGCGGCTTCGCCATTCTCGTCGCCGTCGTGGTCTACTGCATCCTGATCGTCGCCTTCAAGGCAATCACCTATGACGACTGCATGTTCCTGCCAAAAGGCGAGAAAATTGCAAAAATTCTGCGAATCAGGTGATTTTTTCCAGATTTTTACTTGCGTATTTCTTCGTCGTGTGGTAAATTTTATAGGCAGAGCATCCCGTGCGGAATTTGCGCTGCGGCGTACGGCGCCCGATGATCTAAAACATCAACGAAAGAAACACAATTTGAAAGAGGTTTTATTATGAACAAAGTTGAATTGATCGCTCAGATCGCTGAAAAATCCGGCCTGTCCAAAAAGGATGCCGAAAAGGCTCTGGCCGCTGTGATTGACACGATTACCGAGGCCGTCTCCAATGGTGATAAGGTGCAGCTCGTAGGCTTTGGCTCCTTTGAGGTCAAGCAACGCGAGGCGCGCGTTGGCCGCAACCCCAAGACCAAAGAAGCCATCGAGATTCCGGCGACCCGCGTTCCCGTCTTCAAGGCAGGCCGCGCGCTGAAGGACTCCGTGGCGAAATAAGCGTTTGCTTTTGCACCGGTCAGGGCCGCGGCCCTGACCGAGCCGTTTTTTAAGGAGAATACGATGCGATTAGATAAATTTCTGAAGGTTTCGCGGCTCATCAAGCGCCGCACCGTCGCCAACGACGCCTGTGACAACGCCCGCGTCACGGTCAACGGACGCCCTGCGAAAGCCTCATACGATGTCAAGGTGGGAGACGTGCTGTGCATCGCCTTCGGTCAGCGGACGCTGACGGTGGAGGTTCTCGCCGTTGCCGACGCCGTGCGCAAGGACGACGCTGCCGCCATGTACCGGGAGATCGCAGGCTGATACGGATCACCGATGAACAGGATAGGAAGGCATTTCAAAAACGTGTCTCAAACACTCACTGATGCGCTTTGCGCGAATGAGAATAGGGCTGTCCTTTTTCACTGCGTGATCGGTATGTGTCCGCTTCTGCGGGACACCCCCCCGGAGATGAAAAGCGCCTGCTTTCCGGCCGGTTCAAAAAAAGTCGGAAGCAGGCGAAAGAATTTTCTTGACAAGCGGAGACCATTGTGCTATTCTATATAAGCACTTAGATGATGAGTGTTGCATATCGCGGGGTAGAGCAGTTGGTAGCTCGTCGGGCTCATAACCCGGAGGTCGTTGGTTCAAGTCCTTCCCCCGCAACCAACAAGTAGCACCGAAAAAGATATCGGTGCCAAAAACCCAAGAGCCGCAACGGTTCTTGGGTTTTTTCGTGCCTTTTTTCAAGGTGGAATTCAAAAGATATCATTTCCTAAAAACGGCCTTTGGGGAGGACTTGAACTACCGACCCAGGCTTTCAGGGGCAGACTTTGCGGAGTTTTTCGCAAGGTCTGCCCCTTTTTTCGTTTCCGGATTTGTTAAATGTTTGTGTCTTGGAGGTTGCGCATACTTTGCAATTGCGAAAAAGGATATGACAAAGAAATTTGGCAGACTGGTAGCAGCAAGCAGCAGACTTCAGAATGCAACCATATTGCACCGTGATTACGAGAGCACATTTCCTATTCTTTTGATGACATTCATGGCGAATAGAGTGGCACCTGCCTTTCGGTTTTGTCTGAGCAACTCAACCTTAACACAGGCCATCCCTATTCGCTACTCTTTCTTCTGTTTGTCACACATCATTGTAGCACCTACACAGAGCGCCGCAGAATTTCTATTGAATCCTTTACAAAGATGAACGATCATGCTATACTTTGCATAGAATAACTAGGTTCTTTGAGGTGGTAAATTTCGTTGCGACCACACGCCGATGGTATGACATGGGGGAACCCTTAGAGATGCGGGAGATGCGACGCCCGCCAAAGAACCAATCCTTCGGGACTATGGAAACATAGTCCCTTTTCCTATATCAACAGGGCGCCTAGCTCGGCGCATTTCGGCAAAGCGTCATGATCTTGCACGAACGCTATGTCATTTTTTGCGAAAACGTCGTAGAAGCAAAGAGCAAGAAATGCACAGCTGGCCTGGCAAGGAAGTTTTTAACGCTCAGAATCGCGCGAGCACGGCAAGACGGAAGTTCGTCGGATTTTGTTTGACATGCGAAGCGGAAACGGCGTTACAGGTGTAAATCGTATTAGTCTTCCCGGTGAGCATCGTCAGGTGATACTGCCCGCCGGGAACGAACAAAACAAAAAATACAATACGCCCTGCGGTAGCATAATTACAGACTCCTCCTGCGTTCAATGTCCGTACTGAGACGGTATCGCGCAGGCGTGACACCGTAATGCCGTTTGAATAACTGTACAAAATACGGCACGCAGGCAATGCCGCAGCTTTGTGCCGTTGCTTCCACCGTGCTACCATCAGACAGGAGCATGCGGGATCTTTCCAGACGAAGCATGTTTACATACTGAATATAGCTGACACCTGTCAACTTCTTAAAGCGGTAGCAAAAATAGCCCTTTGCAAAGTGCGTCAGTTCTGTCGCATCCTGCAACGTGATTCGTCTGGTAAGGTTAGCCTCCGTCCAATCCAGAAGTTTCAAAAGCCATTCGTCCTGCTCTCCGACGCACAGTGCATCTCGGCGCATTATCAGCAGTCCCACGGGTGCAGTACCACCTTGATAACATCCGAGCGGCTGGAGCGCAGCAGTTCAAGTGCGTCCTCAAAATGCGAGAGAGGATAAACTGCCGAAATAAGCTCTTTGATAGAGATCCTTCCCTGCGACACCATAGCGATCATCGGATCCCAGCACTTCTCATTGCCGGTATAGCCGGTAATCTGAATCTGCCGCAGGATGCACTGAGTGACGGGAAACGGAATTATCTCATTTTCGTTTGGCAAGCCGTAGAGGATCACCTTTCCGCCGCTTTTGACGCACTCGATGGCTGTGCCTACTGTTTGTGCAGAGCCGATGGCGTCGATGCTGATGTCCGCGCCCATGCCGTCTGTTAGCGCCATGATCTGCTTTTCCATGTCGCCGTTGCGAAGATCGACCGGATGACCGCCATATTTTTTCACGAGAGCCGCTTTCGTGTCGTTGCGGACTGTGCAAAGTACTCGTTTTGCTCCGAAAGCCAATGCAGATTGCAGAAAGGAAAGGCCAGCGATGCCCGCACCTTGGATCAAAACCGTATCGTTGGGCCGTACCTGCGTGCTGTGCAACGCGCCGAACGGGCAGGCCACTGCCTCCATAATTGCCCCCTCGTCGTAGGACACGTTATCCGGAATCAACCGGATACAGGTCTGCGGAACAGTCACATATTGTGCATCTCCTCCGTTATGCGGAGGATAGCCAATCTCCCCCGCTGTGCAGAGATGCTTTCTTCCGCTACGGCAGAATTCGCACTTGCCGCATCCAACGTAGGTCTCCACTACGACACGCTTATCCTTCAGTGAAGTATCGCACCCCTCGCCCAACTCCACAATATCGCCGCAGATCTCATGGCCAAGGATGTGCGGCGGTGTAGCAACCTTAAAGCCACCCTCGATCAATGCGACCTCCGTTGCGCAGATGCCCACCGCCATCACACGGATCTTGACCCAGCCGGGCATACAGACTGGCTCCGGTACTTCCGCATATTCTATACGGTTGATGCCTTTCCATATTATTGCTTTCATGTTCTACCTCCCCTTGAGCTCCCACCGTTGTATAGGGGCTCAAAGCGCCTTCAGCAGGTCGCAGAGTTTTTGATACAATGTTTCCTCCTGCGGGAACTGCTCCGTTACGCGCAGTCCGGTGGCCTTTGCCAACAGCTTATAGCCATCCGGGAAAGTCACCGCGTCGGCAATGCGGAGAATGGGCAGGATCCTGCGCTGACGCTCGATGGCCTCCGCCAGATTCCCCTGATCGAAAGCGTCATAGATTGCCGCGATCTGCTTTGGCATACTCGCACCAAGCGCCGTCATGCTGCCCGCACAGCCGGCACACATTGCCGGCAGCAGGCAGTCATCCGTGCCAGTAAAAAGCAGAAACCCGGGACGCACGGATGCAGAAAGATCGCACAGATGGGCAATACGCTTCATGTTCGCGGAGGAATCTTTCATGCCAACGAAGTTATCGATCTCTAGCAGACGCACAAAAGTCGGGAGCTCGATACCGGTGGTAAAAAACGGAACATGGTATCCGATGACCGGCATTTTCTCGGCAGCAGCGCATATCTCGCGGTAAAAGTCTAGGACAGTCTCTTGGGAAAGCCCGTAGTAATATGGCGGACAGATCACGCAAGCGTCATAATTCAGCCGTTTAGCAGTCTCCACACTGCGCAGAACACCGGAAACAGAGCTGTCACAAGCTCCAGCAAACAGAACCTTCTGACCATCGTTGGCCTCTGCCACAGCCTCCAGCACGCGAATCCGGTTGTCCGGATCCATCTTGATAAATTCGCCGGTGGAGGCACATGGCAGAATTCCATCCGCTGCTGAGCGTGTCAGTCTTTCTGTCTGTGCAAAAATCTCCTCGATATCAGGCTCACAGTCGCGCACGAAAGGCGTGACCGTCACGCCTACCATACGGCAGAGCTTTCCTAATTCCATCTCGTCACCCGGTATTTCGCAACCACATCGGGATTAACCGCAATGCCCATGCCGGGCTCCTGTGGGATCGCCACATAGCCTTCGTCATCAATAGAGAATAGCGGCGTGGTGAGCTGCTGGCGCAGCAGGGTATCCTGCTCGCAGAATTCCTGATACCATGCATTCGGCAGCGTAGAGATATACTGCAGGGTAGCCGCCATCAGAATATTGGTCTTAAAGGCGTGGGGAATGACCATGGCGTTATATTCTTCTGCCAGATCAGTCAGTTTTCTGGCGATTGTCAGGCCGCCGCAGCGACTGAGATCCGGCTGAACGATGTCAACGCAGCCCGTTTCCAGCAGTTGCCGGTATTCGTGCAGTGTGCCAACCTCCTCGCCGCCTGCGATATGCACGTTGGTAGCAGCATTCAAACGGGCATATCCCTTGAGATTATCCGGATGAAAGGGTTCCTCCACCCAGAACACTCCGTAGTCTTCAAATGCCTTTACGGTACGTATTGCACCCTTGACATCAGTCCAGCGCATACCGATATCGATCATAAGTTGTTTGTCCGGACCGAGTGCCTTGCGTGCAGCCTTGACCAGCGCGATGTCCTTTTCGAAGGATTCCCCCAAGGCACCCCAACCGAGCTTCATGCCCTGATACCCGCGATGCATATGCTTTTCTACCAGTTCGAAAATCTCTTTTTCGGTGCCAGGCATCAACACACTGCAATACGCCTGAATTCTATTCCGGTAGGTTCCTCCCAGCGCTTTACCGGTCGAAACGCCGTAGGTCTTGCCGATGATATCCCAAAGGGCCAGATCAATGCCGCTCATCGCGTGGATGACTACGCTGCGGCGTCCATGATAGATGCTCTTTTCGTACATTTTTCGCCACAGACGCTCGACATCCAGAGGATTTTCGCCAATAAGGATCTCTTTCAGCCCCATGCAGGCCATATGGGAAGCGGGAGCCTCCACGATCGTTTTGACCACATAGGGGGAGGAGTCGACCTCACCGATGCCGGTGATCCCCGCGTCCGTGTCCACAAAAATCACAACGGTATCCTGACTTCCATCACCCACCATTTCGATGGTCGGCTGCTTAAGGATCTCGCAGCGCACATTTGTAATTTTCACCTTGTACTATCTCCCAAAGTAAAGTGTTCTATATTCAAAGGATAACGGAACAGCTCCTCGCTTCCGTCTCTTGTAATGCGGTAGTTATTCTCCACGCGGATTCCGAAGCGGCCCTCTCGGTAGATACCTGGTTCCAGCGCGATCAGCATTCCTTCCTGAAGCGGCGTGACGCATTGCGCAATGAGCCGTGGTGCGAGGAGTTTTTCCTCCCCGACGGCATGACCGGCATGATGCGGGCAAGAATCACCATAGGCGGCAAGGACGCTCTGCATCCGGGCATAAAGCATGCAGGCCGGGATACCGGGGCGCAGGAGTTGGTGCATCTGTTCCAGTGCATCCAGCACAGCGGCGTACGCCGTGCGCACCTCGTCGGTTGGTTCTCCTATGAAAAAGGTCCGCGTGGTATCGGCATAGCAATGGTCAAAGCCAGGCTGAAGATCGACGATCAGTGTGTCACCTGAGCGCAAAGCGCGGCCGGTAGCTGCGCCTTCGATTGCGCCGCTACGCTCTCCGCTGACGATGTCGCCGGAGAATTCAAAATCATGCGGCTCCGCAGTTCTCCATGCGGCTTCGATTCCCTGACGGATCTCTATTTCCGTCACGCCCGGAGCGGCGGCACTCCTTACCGCGTCAAATGCAATGCGGTTCAGGCGCAGCCGCCGCCGGAAGGTCTGAAGGTCGATCATTCGTACTTTTTCCAGCCGCTGGTATCGATGCCCATGCTCTTTATTTGTGCTTCGATGCCGTCGCTCAAAGCTTTGTCGTATTTTTCAATAAAGGTCGCATCGTCGATGTAATCCCAGACCCACATCTCAAGATAACGGCTCATCAGGTTGGTAGCCTCCAGCGTGGGGCCAAGCACCCACTGTGCCTGCGGCGTGCGTGGAAAATCCTGCTGAAACCAGTCATTCAGTTCCGGCGGAATGGCGCAGCCTTTGACCGCACCCAGAACCTGACCGTGGAATTCCAGAACAAGCTGACTGTTGTTCTCCGGGGTCGTGATCCATTGCAGGAAGCGAATCGCTGCTTCTTCCTCGCCGGGTTTTCCCTCCACTGCCGCCTTCACAATGTTGAAGGAGTTGCAAATTGGCGGTTGGTAAGGGCCCTTTTCATATTCCACATCTGCAGCGTACTCACTGGTGGCGGAGTCTGCGACCGGAGCGGCAAACATTCCATATGCAAAGCCTCGCTCGGTGTTGGCATTCTCCTGAACCATCCTGCCGACGCCATCTTCCATCATGGCGACCTTGCCCTCTTTCCAGAGCGTATCGTAATCCGTGTTTGCAGCGCCTTCCTCCAGTGCATTCTGGTACTTCCGCTTCACCTGACCGTATAGCTCCATGACCGCAGGATTCGCTGCCGCATAGAACACGCCCTCGTACTCTGCGCGAAGAAGCTCATTTTGCGACATCACGCCATCGCCGTCATAGTCCCACTTGTCCTTCTGCGTCAGTGCAAAGGTGGGGCCGAGGGAGAACTGAATGTCCCAGCAGTTTACGCAGGGCGTCCGGTTCTGCATCCACGGGCCGACGGCAATATATCCGGCGGCGGTCAGCTTCTCGCAGACGTCCATATATTCCTCCCAGTTTTTGGGGATGCTTACACCGACCTTGTCGAAAATTTCTTTGTTGTAGAAATACGCCGTTGCGACGCCCGGATAGAGGATGACCGGAATGGCCACGACGCTGCCATTGGCGTCGCTGGTCATGTAGCTGTTCCAGAGATAGGAGGGGAACAGATCTCTCCACTTTTCATTTCCTTCGACATAGACGTTCGGCTGATCGAGATAATCGTCAAGTGGGATAAACCAGCCGCGGTCGGAGTAGGTCGAACCCTGCATGAAAGTGATATGCGGCGCCGTTCCGGCTGTGATCTGTGTCACCATCCACTGCGCCCAGTCGCCAAAGGCGCCCTTGTCGCGTACCCATTCGATGGTAACATTGGGATACATTCTGTTGAATTCATCCGCAAGCTCCTGCGCTGCACGGTTGACCACGGGATTTTCCACGGTTGCCTCCGTATTCATGGAAGGCATCAGTGCCTGAAGATCGACGCGGAGTGTGAGAGGCTTTCCGTCATTCAGGATGCCGTAGCCCTGATCGGTCGCGATGGGACCTTCTTCCTGCGAATCTTCTGCTCCGCCTGCACAAGCGAACAGTGGCAGTGCTGCAACAAATACGAGCAGCAGCGCGATTAATCTTTTCAGCATTGTTTTTCCTCCTGTGTTACATTTTGATGGCCGAGGTAGACAGGCCCTCGACATACTGTTTTGTCGTTAGTATGAACAGAACAATCAACGGCAGGGCCGTCACGAGATAGCCCGCATACATGGCGGGATAGCTTCCGGCATTGTTGTTGTACTTCAGGAACAGCATTGCCGAAACGGTCAACAATTCTTCATCACGGATCGTGATCATCGGCCACATATAATCGTTCCATACGCTCGTAAACTGGTTAATTGTCATAGTTCCGAGCACGGGGAGACACAGCGGCAGACACATTTTGGTATAGCACTGAAATTCGTTTGCACCGTCCAGCTTTGCCGCCTCAAATGTTGCTTCCGGAATGCCTTCAATGAAGGAGCGCATCAGAAAAACGCCACCGACCGGCGAGCCGACCCACATTGGGAGGATCAGAATCCAGTAATTATTTACGCCGAGGATCTTTTTATAGGTCATGAAGCTGGGAACCAGCGTCAGAATAGATGGAATCATTAACAGCCCGAGGATCAGCGAATACAGGAATTCCTTTCCGGGAAATTTCAGTCGCGCAAAAGCGTAGGCAGTAATGGACGACAGGAACAGAACACCTGCCGTGCCGACGCCTGCCACAAAAATCGTATTCAGGATTGATGGGCTGAGTTTTTTGAAAGCAGAGATAAAACTTGAAAAATCAAGCGGTAGCGTTGGATACCATTGCGTATCGGCAAAATCATTCGGGTTTTTGAAAGCACCCCACACCGCCATGGCCAACGGGTACAGAAGAAGAACCAGCAGAATCGTCAGAATGATATGCGTTGGGAGATTGTGTCTTCTAAGTCTGGATTTTTTCACGTCTTACCCTCCTCAGTCCTTAACCCTTGCGTAACGGTTGAGTAATAAGGTCACGACCATGATGATAATAAACAGTATCATGCCGATTGCACTGGCATAACCCATACGTCCGGCCTTGAACGCCTGTGTGAACATATAATAGCCTGGTACCATCGTGCTAAAGCCCGGTCCGCCGTCCGTCAGCAGAATCTGAATGGAATAGTCCTGAAGACCGGCAATCAGGCCGAAAATCAGGAAGTAACGAACCTGACCCATGAGCATCGGCAGATCTAGATGCCAGAACCGTGTCCAGCGACCCGCACCGTCGAGGACTGCACTCTCAATCATCTCCGTGGAGATGGATGATAGGCCGGCAAGATAGATCAGTACGGAAGCGCCGCCGACCCAAGGGAAGCCCTGGAAGATCACGGAGAAAATGACCAGATTCGGATTGCCGAGCCAATCGATGGCCGCATCCTTTCCTACGATACCGAGCAGACGGCACAGCTCGACCAGAAGGCCGTTGTTCGGGTCATAGATATTCTTCCAGATCAGCGCGCCGACTACGCCGGGCGCGACCATTGGAAGGAGGAACGCAACCCGGTAAAAATACTTTGCTCTGGAGGATTTCAGACCGTAGATCAGTTCCGCTACAATCAGCGGTACGATAACGGTGATAATGAGTCTCGGGATCAACAGCTTCAGCATTGTGCCGAAGGAATCCAGAAATACCTCGTCTGAGAATGCCTCTTTGAAGTTATCCAATCCAATGAATTTTGCCGTACCAACAGCATCCCAGTCAAAGAACGAGTGATACAGGCCACTGAAGGCCGGATAGTATGAAAATGTAAACAGCAGGAGGAACATCGGCAGAATGAACAGATAAGCTGTCCTGCCCTTACGGAGTCTCCTAAGAAGGGGTTCTTTCTTTTCAAGCGAATTTCTTGCCATCTTATTTCTTCCTTCGCCTTAATCGTCGCCGAAGATATCATCCATCGTCAACGTCTGTGATGCATCCTGCTCGTCCTTCGGCTGCTCAAGCGCAATATCGAACTCCAGCGTCACAGGAACATATATAAAAATGGAATTGTCTTCGTCATAAATCTCGACCGAGACCGGTTTTGCTTCAATAAATGAATTAGCAAGGTACGGATAGTAGGTAAAATTGGCCATACCATTTTCATCCGTAACTACACGGGCGCTGTAAAAACTGCCCCTCTGTGGAAGGATGTAGAGCGTATGCCCCTGCACCGGCAGGCCATGCCGGGTCAGCCGTGCGGCGATCTGCACGGGCGTATTCCCGTCCGCTACAGCGGGCTGCGGCTCCATGGAAACAAGTTCCAGGGTATAGCTGTCGCGGATGAGGTTATCCACACCGAAAAGCGCGAAAAGCACAGCCACGATTGCCAGAATAATTATCAGTTTTTTCATATGTCCCTCGTATCACCTAAGACTGCGAGGGGTGCAAACCGCACCCCTCACAGTTGGGGAGTATCAGGCTTTTCTGAGTTTGCGAAGAATCAGGAGCAGCGCACCCAGAGCGATCACAAGACCGCCACCAATGATCGTGATAACTGTCCAGACAGGCAAACTGTCTTCCTCTTTCTGCTGCGTGGGAACAGACGGTTCCCCTACAGGCTTGATGATACCTGTGCCGTCCTCGGCGTCGTCATAAAGAAGCGTCGTAACCTCGCACAGCTCGTATACCGCCAGCTGCGCGCCGTCGGCATCAAGTGCGATGATCTGTACTGCGTAGCTGCCGTTCGGGTCGAGATTCATAATCACGGTGTTGGTATCAGCAGCACTCTCTGAGGTGATGTAGCGGTGTGATTTCACACCGTCTTCCTCAGTCACCGCAAAGACGTTGATCAGATAGGAGTCCGCACCTTCCGTCGGCTCCCACGCAAGGGTGATCGTGGTGCTGGTGACTGTGGGCTCGGCTACGGCGCCCACACCGTCAGTTGCAGACAGCGGAGAAATTTCCGGAGTGCCCACAAGTGTCACGGTACCGAGGGAACACAGGTCAGTATTCCAGTCGTCACAGGGAGAAGCCCATCCTATGGTCGTGTTTTTTGGATCGTCGGGACCGCTGGCATTGTTATAATCGACCCACTGAATGTCAAAGCCGATCTGCGTCCCCTCTGCCAGCTTCTCTTTCAGATCTGAGGAGGGGTACAGCGCCATCTCAAAGTCATAGCAGCCGTCCTTATACTTCCAGATAAAGGTATTAGCATTGACGCCGTCGCCAAGAATTGCCGCACCCGCCGGTGTAGTAGCGCCATAGGTATTCTTCGGATTCCACGCCGGAGGATTCACGGGCGAACCGCCACCGCAGTAGCCCCAGGTCATCCATGCAAAAGCACCTGCATTGGGGCGTTTGGAAAAATCAATCAGCTCAGAGCTGCTCACAAGACCGTCAAAGTCGAACACAACCTTGACAAGATCGTTATTGGCATCTTCGGTAGCATCTTTGATCTGTCCGGCGATATAAATGGCGTTGTTGTCCCACTTCATCTTATACCAGCCGGTGTTTTCCGCGGTGCCGTCCACCGGGCGGCGCGTCAGTTCATATTTGGTATTGGTAGCCCATTCCCTCAGCTCACCGTCAACATTGGGCGTGCCCTTTGCTGCTTCCGCTGTTGGATTGGTATAGGACTGCTTGCCCGGGCCGCTGCTACTGCCGCCACTTGTGAGGCGCGTGTCCCCGGGACCGTCAAGGAGTGTTACCGTCCCAAGGGAACGCAGGTCTCTGCCCCAGTCAGCATAGGGAGAAGCCCAGCCGATGGTGGTATTCTTTACATCTTCAGGGGTAGACGCGTTGTTAAAGTCGACCCACTGAATGTCAAAACCAAGCTGTGTGCCAACCTTCAGCTTTTCCTTCATGGCTGCCGTGGGATACAACGCCATTTCAAAACAGTAGGCGCTGTCAGCATACCTCCACTCAAAGGCGTTTGCATTTATTCCGTCTCCAAGCACCACCGTACCCGCAGCCAGTTTCCCACCAAAGGTGTTCTTCGGATTCCATGCCGCCGGTTTGGTTGCTGAGCCTCCGTTATGTCCCCATGTCATCCAGGAATGAACGCCTGCGTTGGGGCGCTGTGAGAAGTTCACGTAGGTGCTGTCTGTTGCCAGGCCGTCAAAGTCAAGAATGAATTTGATAATATCATTGTTTGCATCCAGTGTTGCATCCGTAATCTGTCCGGCAACGTAAATCGCATCCCCGCTCCAACGGATCATATACCAGCCGGTGTCTGTGGCCGTACCGTCCACAGGTCGCTGAGTCAGCTCGTACTTTGTGTCTCCGACCCATTCGCTTAGATCTCCGTCAACGGTCGGAGTCTCGCGTATAGCCTCTGCCTTGGGATTCATATAGGCCGGCTGATCGGGGTCAGGCTGATCGGGGTCAGGCTGATCGGGATCAGGCTGATCGGGGTCGGGCTGATCGGGGTCGGGCTGATCGGGGTCGGGCTGTGTTCTCGGGCCGTCAGCGAATTCAAGTGTACCGAGCTTGCGCAGATCGTCGCCCCAGTCGATCTTGTCCGATGCCCAGCCGATGGTGGTATTCTTCGTATCATGGGGATCTGTCGCACCGTTCAGATCAACCCATTGAATGTCAAAGCCGATGCTGCTGCCAATCTTCAGATACTGCTTCATGCCCTCTGCGGGATGAAGCGCAATCTCGAAGTCATATGCTCCGTCGCTATAATTCCAGACATATCGGTTTTCATTTTTGGTATCCCCGATGACATCGCTGCCACTGGAGAGATTGCTGCACCACGCGTTCAGCGGGTTCCAGGGAGCCGGGTTTTTGTCATCATCAGGTTCGCCGTGATAACCCCAGGTCATCCAGGAATAGGCGCCGGCATGGTCACGCTCATAGAAGCGAACCTCACTCTCCCCTGCGGGAACACCGTCAAAATCGAAAGCGAACTTGAGAATATCGTTGTTCTCATCCATTGTGGGGTCGTCAATGTGACCCGCAACATAAATGGTATCAGCGTCCCATTTCAGTTTGAACCAGCCGGTAGTCTGCGCTTCGCCATCAATGACACGTCTGGTCAGTTCATACTTCTGTTCGTCTTCCCACTCGTCCAGCTTACCGTCCACCTTTGGGGTATCATTCCTCGCAATTGCAACGAGTTCCGGTTCCGGCTCCACAGTCTTGACCAGTTTGATCTTGCCGGTCTTACCCAGATCATCGTTCCAGCTTCTTTCATTGGAAGCCCAGCCGACAGTAGTGTGCTTTGAGTCGTTTTCAGATGCGGCTCCGTTGAAATCGACCCACTGGATATCAAAGCCAATCTCGGCGCCAGCCTTGAGCATAGCCTTGAGTTCCTCATTAGGAACCAAGTTCATCTCAAACGTGTAAACACCATTTTCGTAATTCCGTTGAAGCTGGTTGGCCGTCTTTCCGTCGCCAAGTATGTGATTGCCCGCAGGAAGTGTTGCACCATAAGCATTCAGCGGATTAAAGGGAAGCGGTTTTTCCGGTGTGCTGCCCGGGCCGGAATAGCCCCACATCATCCATGAATAAACTCCTGCGTGAAGACGCTCTGTAAAATCAGAATACTTATCAGCATGCCCATCAAAGTCCAGCAGAATCTTGATGATGTCATTGTTTGCATCTTCTGTGGCGTCAGTGATCTGGCCCGCGAGAAAAATACCCTGTTCGTTCCACCGGATCTGATACCAGCCGGTGGTTTGTGCCTCTCCGTCGACCACACGCTGTATCATGGGATATTTTTCGGAATCCCCCCACTCGGTCAGCTTGCCGTCCACAGTGACCTTGCCGTATTCGGCTGCGCCGGACTTGACCTCAGCGTTCTCGGGGCCGCCGTTGGCCGCGTACGCCATCAGCAATTCCTTGAGCTTCTCGGTGATCCTCTCATAACCGGCCTGAGAGGGATGGGTGTTGTCGTCAGAGATCTCCACAGCCCACTGCGTTGTCTCAGAAAGAAACACCGTGTTTCCATCCGCGCGGCAGATTTTCTTTGCCGCCTCGCGGATGGAGGACTGGCGCAATGCAGTGTTGTTGTCATTCAGCGCCTGCACAATGTAAATCGTTGCATCGGGATAATAGCCGCGCAGCTTTTGCACAAAGGCGGCGTAATCATTGACGAAATTTTCGCTCTGTTCCTTTGTTTGCAGATAGTCATTCACGCCCAACGCGATAAAAATCGCAGTAGGCTGACGTTCTTCAGAAAAGCCGTCATAGGGAGTGTAGTCGGAAATCTTATCTATGGGACGCTCATAGTTGAAGAAAGCGCTCTCCATGCCGATACGGGTCTCACCGTCCCAACCCTCCATCGGTTCCTTGTCATAGTAGCCAAAATTATAGTAGCCCCAGCCGGAGGCCTTGTCGTTATAGTAGCCGCCGTCCTCATCACACAGGGAAATGCCGCCCAGCGCATAGACCGTCCAGTCCCAGCCTGCCAGACGCGCAGAGTTGAATGTCCCGCTGCGGTGATCCTCGGAGATGGAATCACCGATGAACATAGCGTAATACGGCTTGGCCTCTGTTCTGGTCACTGCGGCGTCCTTGGCAACGTAGAAACCCTTGAGGTTCATGCCGGGACCGTAGACACGGACGGTATGTTTGTCCTCGCCTGCGACCTGGATCTTCATCAGGCCTTCAGCCGCATCGTATTCCGTAATGTTGCCATCCAGTTCCACGGCGATGGAGGACTTCCTTGCAAGATCCAGATACAAAACGGAACCCGTGAAGTCAAAAGTCACACTGGGGGTAGTCCAATAGGAGATTTTCACACCGTCTTCTTCCTTCCAACGGCCCAGATAGGTCAGACGCTCGTCGGTGCAGGAGATATAGTCGGTTTGCTCGCTCGGACCGGGCTGAAGCACCAGCTTCACCTCGCCGATCGTACTTAAATCGTCGTTCCAGTTCATTTTATCAGATGCCCAGCCGATGGTGGTATGCTTCGCGTCGTCCGCACTCTGGGCATCATTGCGGTCAACCCACTGAAAATCAAAGCCAATGGTTCCGTTTTCCTGAAGGTGTGCCTTCATTTCGGTCGTGGGAATCAGGGCAAGCTCAAAGGAATAAATACCATTGTCATACTTCGGTGCACAGGAATTGTAGGTCTCGCCGTCACCAAGAACATCGCTGCCCGCAGGAAGGCTGTCCCCTCTGTACGCATTGATCGCATTAAATGGTGCCGGATCCTTGGGATTGTTGTCGTTGAACCAGTAACCCCAGGTCATCCACGAATAGACACCCGCGTGGCTGCGCGTCCCAAAGCTGAGGTCTGCACCCGCAGCAGGACGGCCGTCAAAGTCCAGCAGGACTTTGAGAATGTCGTTTCCGTCGTTGGTCGCATCGGAGATCTGGCCGCCGACATAGAGCGCGTTTTCATCCCACATGAGTTTGATCCAGCCTGTGGTCTGCGCTTCGCCGTCTACCACCCGCTTGGTAAGCGGATAGCCCGGGCAGTTTTCCCATTCGCTCAGATCGCCATCAAACGTCGGTGTTCCCTTGATAGCCTGCGCTTTCGGTTCCTCCGCCGCGCCTGTCTTAAACAGAGCGACCGCAGGGATCAGGGAAAGCAACATCGCCATCGCCAGAATGAATGTGCAAACTCTTTTCATGTTTTTTTCTCCTTCCGTGATCTGTCACTTCACAAGCGTCAGATTTCCGAGGACGGTATAATCGCGGTAGCCGGTCCCTCCATAGTCGCTCCATGCGACGCAGGAATCACGGTCTCCGCTTCCCATGTCGTCGTTGATACCGAGGTCAAAACCGATAATCTTATTCTCCGTAACCATGTCCTTGACCAGATCATTCCAGGAGCACTTCGCCTCAATCGTATAGCCCGTGTCCGTGATGTTCACAGTGGCTTCGCAGTCAAATTCGTCCGAGATATCCAAGTTCGTAGACGGATTTGTAATAACGATATCACCAGCCGCAGTGATGTTGATTGCATACTGCGCGGGCGTATATGCCGCTGCCGAGCCCTCATCGCGGATACGCGGAACATCGACGAAAACCGCAAGACCGTCACGGTGATACTGATCGCCGCGATTCTCCACAGGATAGGAATAGGACACCACACTGTCCGTGATCTCGGCATAAATATAGAGGTAATTCTCGTCCCACATAGCTCTGACCTTGCCGCGGGTATTCGTCGGAAGCATACCGGCTGCGCCCGCAACACGGTCGACCGACATCGGCACCGTCTCGTTCCACAGCTCCTCCGCCGTACCGTCAATGACGGGTGTACCATATTTAGCGATGCCGGAGCGGGTATACCAGTGGACAATTCTGTCCTCGTAATTTTTGAGAGTCTCCTCGCTGCTCTTCTCGCCGTCGGGCAAATCAACCACGCGTTTTGCAAACTTTGGAAGGTTGACCGCCACATAGTGCAGCTCAAAGGTTCCGGAGGTGCTCATCCACCAGTCGCCAGTCTTTGGCTTGTCTCCAACCGTATAGGTCATGTACATCGTGGGGGTATCGACCATGCCATAGGGGTTCTTTACGAACTCTGCAAAGCAGCGCATCTTTGGCTCGTCGTCGCTGACAATCAGCTTGCTTGTTGTCATTTCCTTCCATGTGGGATATTCCCAATTAATGCCGTCGTCAGATTCCTGAATATAGACGACCTCATTGTCCTTTTCGTTAGGATCACGTGCTTGAGGATTGGCACAAATCGTCATCATGAATTTGTTCGTCAGGGTATTGTAGGTAAATCCAGCACCAGACTTGTCGAAGATGACAGGGCAATCCTTGTTCGCCGGAAAATGGATGCCATCATCGGAGACCGCAAGACGCATTACATCGTCCTTGCCGTCATAGTAGTACATCATGAACTTTCCGTCCTTGTAGATGACGGAAGGCATGCCGGAGCCATAGAGCCCCTGGTGCCAGTTTTCCTTCTCCGGTTGCATAACAGGCAGCGGATCCTCGCCGCCATACCAATCGAGATGGATGCCGTCTGTAGAGGTGGCATGGACGATGGTGCCGTCACCATAAGCCGCGCCATAATCATCGGCGGTACTGCATGTTTCAAACCAGAAATAGTACTTTCCGTCTACATACACAACAGCAGGATCCGCAAGATGCTGCTTGATGTAAGTGGTGTTTTCCTTTACGGAACGCAGACGGTAAACAATTTGGATATTTGTCCAGTGTTTCAGGTCCGTGCTCTCTGCGTACCATACGCCATCCCATGGGGACGAACGTGTCCACCACATTTTATATACACCGTCAATATTCAAAATGCAGGAACCCCAGTCATAGCTGGCATCCACTGGAAAGGCATCGAGCACCCAATTTCCAAGATCCTGAACAACAATGCTGTCGCCCGACCAGTCCTGATCCAGATCATTCGCCTGTGTGGGTTTGGCTACCGGCTCTGATATCGCGCTGCTGGTTTCTGATCCGCCTATGTTCTCCGACAGTTGGGTTTCATTCTGCCGCGGGCCACAGCCCGTGACTACGGAAACAACCGTACCCACAGTCAGCAGCAGCGCGAGGAGTTTTCTCATTTTTTTCATTAACTACACCTCCGAATGGTTTTGAATTATTCATCAAAAGTAACTGTCAGCTCCGCTTCTGTAACACCTGCGGGAAGGATAATCCGTTCGTTTTCTGCATCGTAGGCGCCGATGTTCCAGAATATGGCTTTTTTCCCCTCCGGGTGCGGAAGACGGATGGAGATCTGTTCCGGTTGCGGAAAACCATCGGTGCCGACTTTTACTCGGGCCGTGATTCTGCCGGAGGCCGCCTCGCTGCGAATACTGCAATGCAGCATACCGTAGTAGGTTTTCAAGCCTTCAATACACAGTTCCTTGCCATCCTCAAGCCACTTTCTGGGAATTCCCTCCATCAGACGCAGCGCCTTGTTCTCCCAAATTTCGTAAACCATCATCCAGCGCCAACGCATCATAAACCACGTTTCTTCGTGTAGCTTATGGGGGCTAGCATGGAAGTAATGCTCCCAGAAGCTGTAAGTTCCACGATCCGCCAGACTGGCCAGACCGCAGTAGAACTCCTGCAGGAAGAGTTTACGCTGATCAAGGCGGAGCTGCCCATATGGATGGGGACTATAATAGGGCTGGCTGAAGCATACGTTATTGATTGCAAGAAATTCAGAGGTGTACTCCAGAATCTCGCGGGACAGCGAATCCTCCGGCTCCAGAGCATCCTGAAGAATGAGGTAGGCTGCGCCGAGGATCTCCCGAATTACAAAGGAACCGTGGGTGTACCAATTTCCGCCGTCGGCATAGAGGCAGCAGGGGCCGGTATACTCCGGCCACATCGGACAGGACCGGATCCATTTACCGCTTGCCGTAGGGATAACCGGCGCGCGTTCCATACTTCTGACCAAGGTTTCGCGAATGTTCTCTTTCATTTCCGCAGCAACCGCAGCGTATTTTCGGCTGTGCTCCGGGTCAATGGTCTCGAGCATCTCACCCGCGCGGGCAAGGCCTGCATAGGCGCCCGCGTTGAGCATAAAAGAGTGATAATAATCGTTCGGATCCGCAATCTTCCCCTTAATCATGCCGTAGCCCATGCCATCCTTCAGGGAAGCGTCCAGATTCTCACGCCGCCAGTCGATCAGGAAATCGGCCGCCTTGACAATGGCGTCATGCACCTTGCTCAGCCAGCGCTTGTCACGTGTGATTCGCCAGTGCTCACCCATAGTCCACAGTGCGCTCCCGGTCTCCAGCATATACCCCGCAAAGTTCTGGATCATTCCGTTCGGGAGCTGCTTTTCCACAAAATACTGGATGGCACGCTCGGCAAGACCGTGCATCCCCATGGCATCGAGGATCTGAATGCCAGGAGAACTCTCGGAGCCGATGGCGGTATATACTCCGACGATCGGTACGACGGGCTCGTCCGGATTTTTGCCGAAATAACCGATATCCTGATGGAGCAGGCCGGCCTTTATCATTTCCTCAATGCGTTTTTCCGGCAGATGGATACGTGCGCTCGCAGAAAGCTCCTTTTCCCAGAACTCCACAGCCTCGGCAAAGCGGTCTTCAAAGCGATTGTTCAGAACTGCTACCGCTCGTGCCTCGTTCAGCGGGGTGTGGGGAATCATATAGTCAAATGTAACGGTCTCGCCGGGAGCCAGCAGCGCGGCGATCTCGCTGGCTGGCATGGGTTTGCCGTTCAGTTTTGCCATCGCACAGCAGCGATCCGTCATGCGGAACCGAACAAGGCCCTTGGGCGCGTCATAATAGAATTTCTCAGCCTCCATCAGCGGAGCGGGCGCAAGCGAGAAGGCATAAGCAGGCGCGGTACTGCGGTTTTCCGCCACAACGCGCACATACAGGACGGTTTCCTCCTCTCTTGAGAACTCACCGTCGAGGATCTTGTCGGTGTATGCCTGGTGCTCCGGAGTTTGCATATAGCCGGAGCCGCAGGCGTCCGCTGCATACATATCTGTGCCGCGGATATTTTCACTCTTCAACGCCTGTTTTTCCAGCGTGGTAAAGAAGGTGGAGTGGTAGCACATTCCATCGTCATCATCAAAAACTTCGATGATGGGCAAATAGCCTTTGTAGAGTTTTTTGGAAACGATGTTGCGGCAGCCGATACCTCGGCCGTTGTGCAGGCGGATCGTGTAGATCTTACCCTCCAGCTCAGGCAGCTCCTTTTCGCGCGGCCCCAGCGAGAAAAAACGCGGCTGGATCTGATCGTAGATCTGTTCGTCGTTTCCCGCCTGGCCACCATGAACGGCGACTTGGAAGAAGCGCATATCCTTGGAAATACCGAGCCATGCCGGACATTTCAATTCATAGGTCTCTTTGGCGGCGCGGTCATAGTCGTATTCCTCGCCTTCCTCCACGGTTTCGCTCTTGCTCTTTGCTCCGGATACATCGATCTGTGCAAGGATCTCGTCATAACTGCGCGAATCATTTTCCTCTGTCACTGCGGCACCGCAGCTCGGCACGCAGATCGGATATTCCTTTTTTACATCGCGCAGGAAGAAACCGAATCCCGCATCTCCCTTCACCTGTACAAGTGTGGCGCAGGGACCGTAATCCAGCGTTTCGCCGCTAACGGTGATACAGGTGCATCCGGGCGTTTCCTCAATGCTCTCCAGCTTCCCGTACCGTACCGCCACCGTGACGGAAGCAGGGGGCGCCTTCCAGAGTACTCGAACTGTTTTCATCTTTCCAATCCCCTCCGATTGCTTTATTCGTAATCCTCTATCCTCCATTCGTCCTTCCAGTCAAGACGGGGACATTCCCCGTCGAAGCGCAGCGGCAGCCAGACGTAGTCGGCAATGGAGGTATCCTCATATGGTTTGTCTGCATTCCATGCGTCCAGCGCAGCCTGATGTGCGCCGGTCGGATGGAACATTTCCTCAAAGGCATCGGCATAGTGCTGATACGGCCGGTGCATTTCATTCGGCAGCCAGCGGTCGGCGCAGGCAATGTACAGATCCTTTTTTCCCTGCACCCGGAATACTGAGGAGATCTGGCTGTGAAAAGAGGTTCGGCTTGCGTCATTGGGATGGAGATCGCCCAGCACCCGGAAGGGGCCGTGCCAGCTTTCGCCCACAGCGACCTCAGATGGATTCGGCAGATAACCGGTCGTTCCGGAAGTAATCAGATAATGCAGGCCGTCGCGTTCAAAATGCGCAGGCGCCTCACGGACGAAGGGCGGATACTTCCTGGGAAAATGCGTGGAATAAAAACCCGTGACATCGGTGTAGTCCTCCGTCAAATCTGCGCAGATCAGCTCACTGTGAACCCGCTCAAAATAGTAGTAGGCCTTGCTGTCCGGCGCAACAGCCAGATCAAAATCACCCGCGCTCATGTTCAGCGGCCGCAGGCCGGTACGCACGCAGGTGTACGGGCCGAGCAGATTGTCAGCGATCAGGATCGTGGACTGCTGATCTCCATTGAGCTTCATGATCTTGAGCCAGCAGACAAACTTTTTCGTCTGGCGGTTATAAATAATGTGCGGCCGGTCCATGAAAGCTGAAGGATGCAGCGGCGAATCCGGGCAATCCGGTGTCGGCGGAATGATCAGGCCCAAATCTTCCCAGTTGTACAAATCAGCAGAACGGTAGCACCGAACCCCCCAATGCCAAATTCCCCTTCGCGGGTCTGTTTTTTCCTTGTTTTCTCCGTACCAGTAGTACATTCCCCGCCAATACAGAACGGAGCCGCCATGCGCTTGGATCCGTTTCCCATCCGTGTCCAGCCAGATGCGGCCCGGACGTATCGAATCGTACATTCAGAGCTTCCTTTCTCAGACAAGGCGTCTGCCTACAGCGTTTTCCATGTTCTCGCAGAGGATTTTCCGCTTGAGCGCATCCGGCAGACCGCTCAACAGCACCCGGCCAAGCAGGGCACGCGGGTCGTTGAAGGTCTGATCCGTGCTGAACACGAATTTCCCCTCGGGTGCCATCTTCACCAGCTCCTCAATCCAGAGTTCGGAATACAAAGATCCGTTGATATCGCAATATACATTTTCATATTCCCGGGCGAGACGCAAGGTGTCCATACAGCCCGCGTGCGTGCCGCCCATGTGTCCAACTAACAGCCGCAGCTGCGGATGCCTTTCCAGAACGCGTGAAAAGGAGGCAGGACGGTTGTTTGGCTCCGTATCCCAAGTGTGGCAGAGAATCAGAATTCCGTTCTTCTCCGCATACTCAAACAGCGTGTCGTACTCGCCGGTGTCCAGATAGGCGTTGTCCTCGCGCGGATGGATCTTGACGCCGACAAAGCGCGGATGCGATTTACTTTCTTCGATCTGCTGCATCAGCGGCAAGTGCAGCCGCGGACAATACCAGAGGTAGAAGTCCAGCATCTCATATTTCCCGCACTGCTCGATCATCCATCGGTTTTCCTGCACGGTGTTGCAGCAGCCCATTGCGCCCATCGCCATCCCGGCGATCTTTTGGATGCCGCAGCGGCGCGCCAAAGCAAGGCTTTGCTCGAGTGGCATGGAATGTAAATAAAGATTCGTATAGCGGTTTTCTCCGATGTGGGCGTGGGCGTCAAACACCCGAAGGTCGGACGGCAGCTCACCTCGAAGCGCACAGTCGCGCAGATTCATCAGCCGCATCTCCTTTCCATGATCCGCTCAAAGTTCCCAAAGGCAATCATTTCGCGCTGTTCAGGCGAAAGATCGCTGTAAAGAAGCTGATAAATCTTGTCATAAGGCTCCTTGGCCGGCATTCCCGTGCCGAACAGGAGCTTTTCCGCACCAACGCACTGTACAAGGCTTTCCAGACCGTAGTATTCAATCACATTGGAAATGTCCAGTACAACGTTGGGAAAGGTCTTCACAAACTGAACATACTGACGGTTCATCCACTGGGTCGTATTCGTCAGGACGAGCACCAGCCCGGGATGCCGTGTCTTCAAAGCAGCTAGATCGTCCATGTCCACTTCCTCCAGCGAGATCAGAAGCGGCGCCTTTATCTGCTCAAACAGCTCGAACACGCCGGGAAACAGCCATTGCTTGAGTGGCGCAGCATCCAGATGTGGATGTATGCGGAAGGCCGCGCCCTGCTCGGCCAGACGGGCAAGCTCGTCGAGGGTATAGCATTCCTCGGGAAACGTCAGTGGCAGCAGTCGCAGAACCGGCACGTCACCGCGCTGCCTGCACAGGCTGAGTGTCCGCTCGTTCATCTGGCGAACCGTCATGCCGCAGCGGTCGGCGCAGAAAAGCGCGCGAACGACAATCTGGTTGTCGTCACAGACCCGATTGAGCTGCTCAAAGGTGGCGGCAAACATTCCATCGAGACAGCTCGAACGGTAACAGCAGTTTACGTCTTTATACTTCACTGACTGGTCGCCCTCTTTCCCCACAAAGCCGTCTTTTTATACAAAAGCGACAGCTTTGCATGATTTCTTTTTTATTATACACAGCAGCTTGCCGTTTGTAAATAGTTTTTCTAAAAACTTTTTATAATTAGCCCAGGAGATTTCTCCCATGTCTCCATATTTTCCCTTGAATTTTGCGTCCTTTTTTGCTATAATGAATAAAATACTAGCGTGGCGGTGAGGTTTTGGTAAAAAACGGAAAGAATTTGACCTATTTGCGGGCAGCAAATCAGGGAGCGATCTTAAAGACTATTTTATTATCCGGGCCGAGTACGCGGCTTGAGCTTGCCTCTGCTCTGAATCTTACCGCAATGAGCATCTCGTATATCACGTCTGATCTTCTGGAAAAGGGCATCCTCTGCGAGATCTCTGCAGATACGCGCAGCAATGTGCCGGGGCGGCATTCGTCGCAGCTCGCGCTCGTTCCGGAGAAGATCACGGCGATCGGCATCTCTATCTCGCGTGGCACCGTCCGCTTCACACTTGTGGATCTTCTCGGAAAGATCATGTACAGCCGGGAGAGTCTTCTGGACGAAACCACAAACTGCGCCTTCCTGACGCAGCTTTTAATCGAGAATGTCCAAAAAATTTTGGACGAATTCCCGCAGAATCATATGCTCGGTATTGGTATTTCCGCAATCGGCATCGTTGACACCCGTCGAGGAACGTTGAGCGAAACAACGGACTTCTTCGGGATCTGCGATTGGCCAATTGGCAATCTTTTGCAGGAACACTTTCAAATGCCGACCTACATCGTCGAGGATATGAAGTCTTCTGCGTTGGCAGAGTCCTATTACGGCTCGGCCAAGAATTATACCGACTTTGTCTATCTCGGCATTACGCGCGGCATCGGCGTCGGCGTGATCTATAACGGCAAGCTCTTTGAAGGCCACAATGGCTTCTCCGGTGAGATCGGTCATATCACGCTGTATAACCATGGTCTGAAATGCCCCTGCGGCAACATGGGTTGCATGGAAATGTACCTGAGCGTGCCGGTGATTCTGAAGAAGGCCGGTCTTCTTCGCTGGGAGGATTTTCTCACCTTCTGTGAACGGGAGCCGGAAAATCCCATTTTAGAGCAATTTCTGGAAGATATCGGCGTAGCGCTCGTCACGCTGGCAAATCTCTTTGACCCACAGGCGATCATTGTCGGCCATGAGGGCGCGATGCTGAACACCCACTGCTTTCAGCGAATGCAGGAAATCCTGAACGAACGGGCGATTACCCGCAGGCTTCGGCGCATCACCGTCCATCCATCCTCTCTTTCTGAACGTATTTCCTATCTTAACGCACCCGCAGTTGTGTTCTCACGGCTGTTTCTGGGCGAATTCAAGCTTTGATATTGGAAAACCTCTCCTGCCGATTCAGGAGAGGTTTTATCAGCGCTATGCGCGCTTTTGGTACTCTGCAAGCGCGGTTCCCGCAGTCTTACCGAGCAGTTCCAGCCCAGCCGCACTGTAATGGCCTGCACATTCCGGGTTCATGTACTGCGGCGCTGCGCAGAGGTCTGCGGCAATCTCCGTCAGCATTAGGAAATCGGGATCCTCCAGGCAAAGCTCTGTCTGGGCATCCATAATCTGCTCGTCACGCTCATCTCCGGCAAAGCGGCCGACGCGGATCAAGCAAAATTTCCCAATCTTTGCATCCACTTTCAGGCTGTCCTTCAAAATGCACAGATTCTTCTTATAATACTCCTTGCTCATGCCGTTTGCCGCGTCGCTCTCGCCATGGAGCCAGACAAGCCAGATTCCCGTGACCGGCGCTGACTGCTCTGCCATGCGCACTGCGGCGCGTACCTTCTCGACGATCATCTCATAGCCAATCGTACCCGGCATCCAGAATGAAAGCATCGTGCCGCCGCGGCATACGGGGACGGCGACAGCCTGTCTTCCAGTTTCTTCACAGTAGGCTCGGCAAAACGCGGGGATGAGGCTGGTGTTGCCGTAGCAAGCCGCACCCATCACATGACGGCTCACCCAGTCCTGCAAATTCGTTCCGTAAACTACAGGGTCACCCTGCGTTTTATCGAACAGAATATTCTCTCCCACCGGGTTACGTAGCGGAACCATGGAATCTGTCAAATAGCGGTATTCCATCGCGTCTTTCACGCATTGCGTTTCCGAGCAGCGTTCACATTCGCCCTGCATATTGCTCTGCCCACCGAAAATGATCAGATCGACCTGTCTCATTTCTATGCCTCCTTTTTAAGCGATTCCTCGGAAACGCGGATCAAATATGCCAGATAGGACGCAAAGCCGTGATTGCAGCTCGCAAAATCCGCAGCATATTCCCAAAGCGTTCCTGTTCTCTGCGCCATATAGTAAAAATAATCCACACTCTCCTCCAGCATCTGCCGGCAGCATCCATGTCGAACCAGAAGTATCATCCGCAGATAGTTACCGATAAAAGCATTTGAAGGACAGATCTCCGGATAATTCCCCTTTTTTACACGTTCTGGTCCAAATTCCACCGTTATACGCTTCCAAAGAGTGGGATAGGTCTGCGGCGTCGCCGTTCCCGTAAAGAAGGCGTAATACTGGCAGGTCTCGGTACGGTTGCCGGTGTTGACAGCAATGCCGTCGCTGCCGCAGACTGCATTATCCACGAAGAAGTCGCCGTCAAAGGCCTTTTTTCGCACAGTGTCGAGAACGCTGCTGCCTTTTTGCTGCAGATCACTGCGTGCATAAAGCACGCCAAGTCTCTGCAGCATATAACCGTAGAGCATATTCGTCGGATAGCTGACATCCTGCACAAAATCGTTGGCTTTTGACCACTCCACGAACACCCAGCCCGGCAGCTTTTCCAGCAGTCCGTCGCGGTTTTCATACCGTGCGAACCAGCCGAGTAGTTCCTCCGTCCGCAGGGCAAACAGTTCCGCCATCGATCGGTCTCCGGTTCGTTCGCAGTACTCTGCCAGCTCGATTAAAAGCCACATTGCCCAGTTGGGAATATATCCCTCGGGCGTCTGGTCAGAGGGATAGCACATTGGCACCATTCCCGCCGGAAGATGACCAAAGTCCTGCGGAAGGCCGTAGTTTTCCAGAAAATTCCGTTCCACCGCATTCTTTCCCGTAAATTCAAATTCGCTGCGGCCAAGGAAAAAACTGTCGCAAAGCCATCCCGCCCTCTCACGGCTGGGGCAATCCATAAAGATATCCGCGCTGTTTTGTAGGAAGGTCTGCTTTGCTGCCTGAAGGACGGTCTCAATCTTCCCGTTTCTGCTGTGATATTCCCATGTGAGCGGCTCCGGGCAAATCACCTCGCGCAGTTCGACATCGTTGACCTCGAAGCTCCCACCAACTGCAAGAAACTTGCAGTACCGCAACGCATAGCACTCACGGCTCTGGAATCGGTACTCCCCCTCCTCGCAGTCCAGCCGGATCACATTGCAGCAGCACAGGCGCATGGGGTTCACATCCCCCTGCTCATCCAGGATCTCATCAAAGAGAACATAAAGGCTGCCCGACGTATCGCAGCGGAGGTGCATCGAAAGAAGGCCGCTGCGCTCTCCCGGCAGCTCCAGAATACAGAACTCCCCTCCGCACACGCGCACGCTGCCTACAACACTGTTTTTGGTCTTCAGCTTTGTCGTATGAAAGCGCTGCGACTCATGACTGAGCTGCCATTCCAATTCATTCTCCGGATAGCCCTCAAGGTATTCGTCCTCCGGCTCCTGACAGGCATACAGAAGCGAGCGATCCCGAAAGACCGTCTCCGGCTCCCGCAGTTCAAATTCTCCGGTGGCCGTCAGAACGTTCAGCTTTACAGCAGGAAAAGCTGCTTCGTGCAGCCGTCGCGGCAGGAGCTGCTTTGGCTTCTGAATCTCGGTTTCGCAAAAAACGGCGTTTTCGCAGGGCTTCCCAAACATCCAGTCTGTATAGCGGGGTCTCAGCCGGTAGCCCTCAGCAAAGGGGCGCTGATAACTGTAGCGCTGCACCTTCTGCACACGCTCGGTAAGTACAAAGGAAGCAAAACCCAACTCCGCCGCGCCTGTCGCCGCCAGAACCTCTCCGTTTTGCGTCAATTCCGCCTGTAAGAAGGCGTCCTGGCGCATCAGACCGAAGCTGCGGATGCCTGGATTGACCGTAAGGATAGCAAGCCAGTTTTCCTCCTCCGGCAGGGAGAGAGAAAGCGTGTCCACACGAAAATAGCTTCTCGCAGCCCGCGCCGGGCCGAAAGCTGCGAAGATACCGTTCAGATAGACAAAATATTGTCCCGCCGTCGCAAGGCAGAGCTGCACCCTGCCAGCGCGTCCAGACAGACGCCGCACAAATCCAAGCTGGCAGTTTTTATCATGTACAAGTTCCTTTCCCCAGACAGGTTTTGCCATATTAAAAGGATCATAGTGTTCCACAAATTCCAACTCCTTCCGTAAAAATCAATATATCCTCCCCCATCTGAAAAGTCAATGTAGCAATATTGCGTTCTTTGGTGCCGCCACAGCTAAACAGATTGACTTGATGCAAATCGGACGATATGATGAAATGGGAGGCGAAGTATAAACATGACGTATTCTGTTTCCATTCACTCGCACTGGGGCAGCATTCTCTGGCTTGCGGGAAACGGAGTGAAGCTCGGTGTTGCGCTGGATTTTGGCATCCGCATCGTGTATGCAGCCTGCGAAGGCATGGAGAATCTGTTTTACGAGCAGCCAGACGATCTTTCCGATGGCTATTATACATCGGAGGGTTGGCGGCTTTACGGCGGACACCGTATGTGGCCAGCGCCGGAGAGTTGTATATGCAGTGCGCCGGACAACTCCCCCATCCACTGGATACCAGAGGGAAACGGCGTCCTACTCCGTCAGGATCCGGACACCGCAACCGGGCTGGAGAAAAACCTGCAGCTTCACTTTACAGCGGGCGGAAGCATCCTTCTGGAGCACAGTCTGAAAAACGTCTCCGACCGTCAGATCATCTGTGCTTCCTGGGGGATCAGCTCCATGGCGCCGGGCGGCACCGCAAGGATCGATTTTTCAGCAGACGGACAGCCATCGTTTCAGCCACAGCGTACTGTCGCGCTCTGGCAAGACACGGCTCTGAACGATCCGCGCCTGCATTTTTCCAAAGATACGCTGACCGTATCTTTTCTTCCGCTTGACAACTTCTGCAAGCTTGGCCTGTACAGCCGCTGCGGCCGTGCCGTTTACGAAAATAACCGTCAACGTCTTATTATGACCTTTGCCGCGCCCCCAGCAGAACAGCTTCCGGACAGCGGCTGCAATTTTGAACTCTTCCTTTGTCGTCATTTCATGGAACTGGAAACACTCGGTACTCTCTCCCGGCTGGCTCCGGGCGAGGCTGCATCTCATTGGGAAACATGGCGTTTTGAACGTCTTTGACCCCGCGATCAATACCAGAAAGGAACACAGCGAATGATAACCACCAAACGCAATTTTATTCCTGACACCGTCAGCCCCTCTCCCGATTACTACTGTACCTGGCAGACACAACTCTATGCCACCAGCGACGGCAAGCCAGAAGGCCAACGCCGCTGTCTCAGCGAAAAAGCTCTGTTCCATCCCGAAAAGCCCTATGGCTGGACGGGCTTCTACCCTCAGGCGCGAAAGGATCTTATTTTTGTAATGGATGACAGTTGGGACGTTCCATCCGATGGAAATACAAGTTACTACGGAAGCCTTCAGCTGGCGCCTGATAAATTCCCGGATGCGTACAGCCACCCCGAACCTCTGAAATATCTCTCAAAACGTGTGCGCGCCTTGGGCTGGAAAGGTCTTGGAGGCTGGGTGTGCGCGCAGGAATCCCCACTGTTCCCCGCGTCCACGCCGGGGGACTACTGGAAAGCCCGCCTGCAGGAATCCGAGGCAGCAGACTTCACCTACTGGAAGGTAGACTGGGGCAAAAAATGTGAGGATCCCGCTTTCCGCGAGAAACTGACACAACTCGGCAAAGTCTATGCGCCGCATTTGATCGTCGAACATGCGATGACGCCCAGTGTCATTCCTCATGTCGATTGCTTCCGCACCTATGACGTTCCTGCCATTGCTTCCATTCCGCTGACGATGGAGAAGCTGGCGGCCATTCCGGTCGCGGCGCACGCCGACGCAGGCTGCGCCGGGCTTATCAATTGCGAGGATGAAGTCTATATTGCCGCGGCGGGCGGCTACACGATGGGCGTTATGCGCCATCCTTACTGTGGGGTGCTGCCCAACGGCAACGCGGATCCGTCTTTCCCGGCGCTGCACCGGCAGATAAAGACAAAAATGTACGAAGTTCTTCGCGCCACACACTGGCACAGGATCGCCCCTGCCTTTGATGCAGGCTACGGCATCACCACCATTTCAGAAAAATTGTTGACAGACTTCTGGAAGTTTGAAAAGATAGAAGAGGAGATCGAGTTATGGTGGTTCCATATGCCGCTAAAGAAGCGCATTGCAGGCGATACGCTCAGCATCTCCGCTCCCGCCGCCATTGCCCGGAACACCGGGCTTCCTGACGTTCAGCCGGACTGCGATGGCTACATACCCTATGTGGTTTGCTCATGTAACCCCAACGGCATATATTCCATCGCCACCGCCGGGCGAACCCTCAATCGAAGCTACAAAATTCCAAAATGTCATGTTGCAGCTTATACCGCTGATGCACGAACCCTCGGCATCTTTGGGGAGTACGCTTCTCTGACATTGAAAACCTGCCATTGGCAGGCAAAACGTATTTATATGCAGGATCTCGCGTCTGACCACGCCTTTGACGTCACCGCAGACATTCTCCGTGCAGAGGGCAGACTCACCGTTCCGGGCGAGCTCATTGCGCGGATCGGCACTGCTGCGCAACCTGTCGAAGATACCTCTGAACCGGGTGTAGTTTTGATTTTGGAGTGACCTTATGAAACATTATCTAGCCATTGACATCGGCGCGTCGTCCGGGCGGCATATTGTGGGCTGGCGGGAAGGCGGCGAGGTGAAAACAAAAGAGGTCTACCGCTTTCCGAACGGCGTGGAGAGGCAGGAGGGGCATCTGGTCTGGGACGTGGACACGCTGGTTGCCCATGTGAAGCAGGGAATCGCAGCGGCAAAGAAGGAATTCCCGAATCTCGTCAGCCTCTCCATCGACAGCTGGGGCGTGGATTATGTGCTGCTGAAAGGCGGCCACGAGGTGCTGCCGGCCTATGCCTACCGGGACAGCCGGACGGAAGCAGTGATCGCGCAGGTGCATGAAAAAATGGCGTTTTCGGAGCTATACCGCCGCACCGGCTGCCAGTTCCAGCCCTTCAATTCCATCTATCAGCTTTACGCGGACAAGCTGGACGGACGGCTGGAGGGCGCGACGGACTTTCTTATGATGCCGGAGTACCTGCTCTGGAAGCTCTGCGGGGTCAGGGCCCGGGAGTATACCAATGCCGCCACCACGGGGATGGTCAATGCCCAAGCCGGAGAATATGACGAAGAAATCATCGATGCACTGGGCTATCCGAAGCACCTGTTCCCCAGGCTGTGCCGTCCCGGCACTGTGCTTGGCAAATACGAAGGAATCAAATGCGTCCTATGCGCGACGCATGACACGGCCTCGGCGGTGGAGGGCATCCCCATGGAAGGCAATCATCCCTACATCTCCTCCGGTACATGGAGCCTGCTGGGGGTCAAAACTCAGAAGCCCATCACCAATGAAGCCAGTGAGAGAGCCAACTACTCCAACGAGAGCGGCGTGGGCTACAACCGCTACCAGAAAAACATCATGGGCATGTGGCTCATCAACCGCCTGAAGGACGAGCTTTGTCCGGAAACGCCCTTTGCAAAGATCGTCGCAATGGCAGAAGAAAGCGGCTTCGGGAGAACCGTGGATGCCAATGCGCCCGAGTTCTTGTCTCCGGACAGCATGAAGACCGCTTTTGACCAGGCGACCGGCGGGAAGCTCAAAACCGTGGGAGACTATTTCCGCTGCGCGTTTTGCTCACTGGCCGCCGGCTATCATACGGCGCTGGACGAGCTGGAAAGGAACACCGGGATGGCCTACGGGAAGCTGTACATCGTCGGCGGCGGCGCGAAAAATACCTTCCTCAACCGCCTGACCGAAACGGCGACCGGCAAACAGGTCATCGCCCTGCCCATCGAAGCAACCGCTCTGGGCAACCTGAAAATTCAAATGGAGGCAGATCAATGAGCTACACGGAAGCAAAAGAGAAATATGCCGCTCTCGGCGTGGACATCGGGGCTGCGTTGGATCAATTGAAAACCGTTCCCGTTTCCCTGCACTGCTGGCAGGGCGACGACGTGCGCGGCTTCGATACCGACCCGAATCAGCCGCTCACCGGCGGCATCCAGACCACCGGCAATTATCCCGGCCGGGCAAGGACGCCGCAGGAACTGATGGCGGACATCGATCAGGTTTTGAAGCTGTGTCCCGGCACAAAGAAGCTGAATCTTCACGCCAGCTATGCAATTTTCGCGCCCGGCGAATGGGTCGACCGTGACAAACTCGAACCGAAGCACTTTGCGCCGTGGGTGGAATTCTGCAAAAAGCACGGTTTGGGCGCAGATTTCAATCCTACCTTCTTCTCGCACCCGAAGTGTGACCCGTTGACGCTGAGTTCTCCCAACGAGGACACGCGCCGCTTCTGGATCGAGCACGGCAAGGCCTGCGTGCGCATTTCGCAGTATTTGGCCGACGAGCTGGGGCAGGTCTGCACCATGAACATCTGGACCGGCGACGGCTTCAAGGACATCCCCGCCGACCGTCTCGGGCCGAGAATGCGCTATAAAGCCTCCATCGACGAGATCCTGTCCGAACCGTTTGATTTCAACGAGGTCAAACCCTGCGTGGAGAGCAAGGTGTTCGGCATCGGCGTGGAGAGCTACACGGTCGGTTCTGCGGAGTTTGCCCTGAGCTATGCCGCGATGAACCCCGGGAAATGCATCCCGCTCATGGACAACGGCCACTACCATCCCACCGAGATGGTCAGCGACAAGATCCCGGCGCTGCTGGCCTTCTTCCCGGAGATTGCGCTGCACGTTACGCGCCCGGTGCGCTGGGATTCGGACCATGTGGTACTGTTCGACGACGAGACGAAGGAAATCTGTAAGGAGATCGTCCGCTGCGGCGGCCTGGATGGCCGTGTCCACATCGCGCTGGATTACTTTGACGCGTCCATCAACCGCATTGCGGCGTGGGTCATGGGCTTCCGCAATGTGCAGAAAGCTCTCTTGTATGCGCTTCTGACCCCGGACATGACCGCGGCACAGAACGCGGGAAACTTGACCGATCTGCTTGTTCGTCAGGAGGAACTGAAAACGCTGCCCTTCGGTGAAGTTTGGGCGGAATACTGCCGCAGAAGCGGCGTGCCGGGGGACGGCGCATGGCTGCCGGAAGTCCGGAAGTATGAAAAAACCGTCTTGGAGGCGAGAAGATGAAGGACATTCTGACCGCGCCGTGGATGGTGGAGATGATCCGCACCACGACGAATATGTACGATCACGGCTGGGACGAGCGTAACGGCGGCAACGTGAGCCTGCTTCTGGACGAAGCTGAGGTTGCAGACTATCTGGACGGCGCCGTCCTGCGCAAGATCCCGACCGGCTTTTCCTGCCCGGAGCTGGACGGAAAATACTTCCTCGTCACCGGCACGGGTAAGTATTTCAAGAACGTGCAGTACGCGCCGGAGATCAATCTCGGCCTCGTCCGGCTGACGGAGAACGGCGAGGCGGCGCAGCTTCTTTGGGGATTCGCAGACGGCGGGAAATTCACCTCGGAGTTTCCGGCGCACATGATGAGCCACGCTGCGCGGCTCAGAATCGCCCCGGAAAATCGCGTGGTTATGCATTGTCACCCGGCAAATCTTCTGGCGATGACCTATGTCCACAGCCTTGACGAGCGCGAGTTCACGCGCACGCTCTGGCAGATGTGTACCGAGTGCATCGTGGTGTTCCCGGACGGCGTGAACGTGCTGCCGTGGATGCTCTGCGGCACGAACGAGATCGGGCAGGCCACCGCCGAAAAGATGAAAACCGCGCGTCTCGTCGTCTGGGCGCAGCACGGCATCTACGGTGCGGGCAGAGATCTCGACGAAACCTTCGGCCTGATCGAAACCGCCGAAAAAGCAGCACAGATCCATATGCTCACCGCCCACCTGCCAAGAATCAATACCATCCGGGATGAGCAGCTTCATCAGCTAGAGACCCACTTCGGCGTCAGGGCGCGAGAGGGCTATTTGACTATTTAATACTAATTCTTGATTAAAAAGTTTAATCAAGAATCCCGTGTGCTGCGCACACGCACATCGTGCTGACGCACGCTGTGCCGTCTGCGACTCGCTAAGAGCCGCCCTGCGGGCGGTTGCTCGCTTGCATAGCGCCTGCGGGCGCTTATCATGCAGAATCTGACGCGCCTTCGGCGCTATAAAAAGTTTTTAACCTTTTTATCAGATTCTAGTATAATAATGCAAAATCCGCGCATTGGGATTACGGCGATCTAGAGCAAACAATGCCTGTGTATAACCACACAGGCAAGAGCAGTTTGACTCTATACGAAGTGGTTATAACAGCTATGACTCGAGGGCTTCTTTTTTTGTGTGTGAAAAAATGACTCACATACGGCGTTGTCGTAGGGGTTGCCCGGCGTTGAAAAGGATTGTTTTACCTTTAGTTCCCGTAAATGTTGGCGGAACACAAAGGCGGTGTATTGGGAACCCTGGTCACTGTAGAACATTAGATTGTTCGGTTGCTGGCGCTGTTGAAACGCATCGTCGAAGGTCGTAAGACTCAAGGCGGTGTCAATTGTGTTGGAAATTCGATACGAAAGGACCTTTCGTGAAAACAAGTCCAGAATTACACAAATGTAATAATACTGATCGCTGACCTTTACATAGGTGATGTCACTTATCCAGATCAAATTTTGCGCTGGTTGGTCGAACTGCCGGGAGAGGAGATTTTTGAAGTATGCTCGTGGCAAAGGCTTTTGGTGCTCAGCCTTATACATAGGCTTAGCGACTTCCAAACCCAGTTCTTTCATGATACGAGCAATTCTCTTTTCACTAACATGATAGCCCATTTCAGATAGTTTGTGGTGGATGGGTTTTCTCCCAAATCGTTGGTTGCTTTCACGGAAGATTTGTTCTATCAAAGGCTTCATTTCTACATCGCTTATTTCATATGTTGTCATCTTTCCTTCTCTGCGCTTTCGGTTATAATATGTCCCACGGGGAAGGCCAAGTGCATCGCATAAAACATGTACAGAGTATCTCTTCCCCAGGGCATTGATTGCTGCCATCTTGTCATCGATGGATGCGTTAATTCCGCATGGACACTGGCGCAACACTTCCAATTCTAACACCAGCTTATCTAAATGAAGTTGAGCCTTTCTTGCAACGCTTAGGCTATTCCCAGCGGTTTCGGGAACAGGGTGGGCCAGATCAAACTTCTTTTTCCATTCATAGAATGTACTTTCGGACATGCCGAACTTTTTCTTGGTTTCCGCAAAGGTATTGCCACACTCATAGAACAGAACAGCAGCCTCTTTTTGTGCATCAGAATATCGCATGTTTTGTACCTCCTAATAGTAATATAGTTCTAATATTATATAACAATAGAAGGGAGGAACTGAATCTCACACGAGGCTTATGTCCGGGAGACTATAATTGTTTTTGATGAGGACTGCCCACAGCCATACCTGGATGCCCTGTGGTGACATTATGGAGTGATGTGGTGATTAGGGAGAATGGGGGCCTGCGCACCGAGCATGAGCGGATGCCTTTGCCGGGGTCTGAAACTGGGAGTGCAGTTGATGCTGGAAGTGACGGAGAACGCCACCGGAGAATGAGAAATAAAAATGACCGCCCATGGCTGCGGTATAGGTCTCGACCATGGGCGGTTTTACGATTATGTTATTGCGTAATTCAAATGGAATAGATCATTTATGGCCCGTCGAATGTTTTTCTCATCTATGCCATAATAATTCAACTGAATGGCATAAAGCACATATTCCATGTACATCAGGTCCAGAAGCGAAAGACCGATAAATTCCTGATCGAGATCACCGTGGGCATAGTGATTTCTTTGGGAAGAAAGACGCTTTCCCATTTCGGAATATTTCAGTTCCTCCCCGTTTAAATGATACAGGTGTTTGCCAAAAACACCAATGATGTCATCAATCACTTTACCAGTATGGATTATTTCGGATTCAAGGCTATCTGATTTCACCAGTCGCTTGAGAAACTTATAGATTTCTCGTTTTTTACCAGCACTACTTTTGATTTTCTCGTCAATTTCATCGGTTACAGCAGCTTCTGCCTTTAATCTGGATTCCTTCTTTGGTACTCCACCCGGGAAATTGCGTTTATATTCCCACTCAAATGCTGCGATAATCATAATAAATCGGGCGGCATCAATGGTTCTTCCACTTTGATAGGTCTGAGGGAGGTGCCGAAGGTAGAGCATACCGCTTGCGATATCCGACAGGATTTTTCCTTCCGTGCCGGCAAGGTATTTTTGTTGAATATAGCGGCCAGACTTTAATGTAGACGATTCAGCATCGCCAGCTTCATTAAGCACATACATCGTCGCAAATTCCTCATATTTGCCGCCATCCGCAGGCGCAGACAATGCAACTTCGGGAAGAAAAATGTTTTTCCTGTAGCAAAGATACTGCAGGAATTGTTTTGCAACAGACCACAACCTAAAAATAAAACGGTAATCATTGGTGGGCGCAAATTCAAAAAGCATGGACGAGCTGAGGGTAATGGGTGGTTCATTCAACTTTGTGCTTAGCTTGCTGGAAATACTAAATTTTACAGAAACCTGTATGTTGTCAACCATAAAGGTTTGGGGTTCCGTTGTAGTTTCATCAAAACTCTGGGTTGTAACAGTAAATACTCCCGTCTCATTAAAACCTTCCACATCTATTGCATAGCCAAAACCTTGGGTGACCGGATGGATGCAGTTAATCACAGGACTGGTAAATGATATTCTGGCGATGCAGTCCCGTTCATACTTACATCTGATGTAGGCTACGATAGGGACGAATAAAACAGAGTTTTGACTTCTGACATCTCCCCCTTGCTTGGTAATGAATATGAAAGTAGTGCCAGTTTCATTGCATTTTCCGGTTAGGTAGCCTTTCTCAAGTTCTGCGTCATTCCCGAGAATCTGCCGCTGCTCAAGGCGTATTTGGGTATAGAAAATGCACCTGCCGAAGCAGGTGCAAAAAGGGAGTTACATCATCGGGTTTTCCAGAAGATCTTCGATATCGCAGCCAAGCACCCGGGATAGTTTGTAGAGTATCCGTGCCTGAGCTTTGTCGATATCATTTCCCCGCTGCTCATACATCTGAATGTTGCGAAGATTTACACCGGACTGCTCCGCAAGCTCCGTCTGCGACAAGCCGCGGTTCTCACGGATTCGCTTGAGTTTGGAATCACCTTCGGCAGCTTTATAGAGCTCTTCCATTGTATCAATGAAGTTAGTTACATCCATTTCATGATACACGCAGTACATTCCAATGATCTTGGAAAGCGGAATCCGCTCGAAGATGTCCTTGAAACGGCGGCCGGTAAACCATTGGTATTCCGCAACAGCCCAACCGGCCCAATACGCGGGGGAGCAATCCTCTGCATGGGTTGGTTCCGGCAGTTCCTTTCTGCCGTATGCCTTCAAAATGACTGCCCGGGCAAGCTCGACACCGGACATGCCTGCAACATAAGCAGGATTGCCACGCTCAAACTGTTCGGCATAGCCAGTGTTGATAAACAATGCAGTCATCCAATCCGGCTTTAGCTTGCAGTCGTTGATGGCATAGTCGAAGAAAGAGGACAACCGATCCTTTGCATTACTCAAATAGGATTCGCTGTATGCGTGGGTCATCGCCAGCCATCTCCTCTCTCAAGATATCAAGTACGAAGATATCGTCCCGATAGGACTTGCTCTTCTTGATTTCCTTACGATAAGTGTCCCTCGCTTTGGTGTCTCTATCCAGGAACTTGGGATAATAGACACTCCGGCTCACCGGATAGGCATTGATGAAGTGAAGATGATCAAAACCCTTTTGAGAAATGACAACCGTCTGTTCTCCCAGCTTTCCAAGCTTCAATGCCTTG
>CAJMQR010000002.1 GCA_905215665.1 uncultured bacterium
CTTTTGATTCCAACCAAATAGACAACAGGGCGTTTCCCCCATGGGAAACGCCCTGCGTGTTTTATTCCCGAACAAATTGAAGAATGTCCTGCACCTCGCAGTCCAGCGCATAGCACAGTGCGTCGAGTGTCTTTGTACTGATCGCCTCGCCCTTTTTCATACGGTAGAGCGTGTTCGCGGAAAAGCCCTGCTTGAAAATAAGCTGGTATTCCGTGATCTGCTTGCGGAACAGAGTTTCATAAAACGGCTTGTAACTGATCAAGCGCATTCCCCCTGTCCACAGCTTTGCCTGAATTTGTTTCATTATACCATACTCAATATCTTGACAATGCTCAATATATTGAGTATAATGAAGAAAACCATAGAGAAAGGCGGCAGGGAGATGGAGGAAAATCAATTCACGGCAATGTTCGCGAGCCCGGACGAGCGTCTGGTATCCGTTCTGGGCAACAATATCGCGCAGACCTTCTTCGCGACCGGTACGATCGGCAAGGGCTTCGCGGTGCTTTCCGACAGGCGGGTATACTTTAAGGGGAAGTGCCTGCAACGCACAGGCAAGCGCTTTTCTGCGATCCACGAGGAACGTGTCGTGGATGTCAGCAACGTGACGGGAACGGGCTTTGTACATACGAATCCGGTGTGGCTGCTGGTGATCTCCATTGTGCTGTTTGCACTGGCAGTCTTTTTCTTGATGGTATCGGGGAAAATGTATTATTATCATTTTTTTTTCTACCTTTTAATTGCTCTCCTTTTCGGGGGATTGGGTGGACTGTTCCTGTGGCTCTACAATTCGCGCAAGCGGACGATATTTGAGATTGCCTTTGCAGGCGGCGGAATCGGACTGGATGCGAGTTGGATTGATGCGCAGGAAGCGGAGTTCTTCCAGAAAAACATCAGACTGGTGGGAGATAACCTCAAACGGCAGGAGCGACAGTATGCCCGCGGCGGCAGCGCGGCGGGAGAGCTGGCACAACTTGCCCAGCTTCTGGAAAAGGGAATGATCACACAGGCGGAGTTTGAGGAGCAAAAGCGCAGGCTCCTCCGGTGAGAAATCATATAGAAATCCCTGCCCGCAAGGGCAGGGATTCTTTATATTCCATTGTCCATCCAAAACAGACAAATGTTTCCAATAAAAGAACGAAACTTTGTGCAAAGCTATGAAAAACCCACGGCGGCCTTGACGGGAGATGCAGGAATGTGCTACTATTCTTGCATGATTTCTGAATAATAATTCAAAATTCGGAAAATAATCAGCAGAAAATGCAGAGAAATGAGAAATAACATGCAAGACGGGCGGAAATGGGAGGAAATGATGAAGAACGAATACTTACTGCAACTGATTGCACAGGTGGAAAAGAGAAATCCCGGCGAGCCGGAATTTCATCAGGCGGTACGGGAGGTTTTCTCCTCGCTGGAGCCGGTCGTGCAGGCACATCCGATCTATCTGGAAGCCGGTGTGCTGGACTGTCTGGTGGAGCCCGACCGCGTGATCAAGTTCCGGGTCCCGTGGACGGACGATCAGGGACGTATCCATGTCAATCGCGGCTTCCGTGTGCAGTTCAACAACGCCATCGGCCCCTATAAGGGCGGCCTGCGTTTTCACCCCTCGGTTTATGAGGGGATCATCAAATTTCTCGGCTTCGAGCAGATCTTCAAAAACAGCCTGACGGGGCTTCCCATCGGCGGCGCGAAGGGCGGCAGCGATTTTGACCCGAAGGGGAAATCAGATGCCGAGGTGATGCGTTTCTGCCAGAGCTTCATGACCGAGCTGAATAAGTACATCGGACCGAATACGGACGTTCCAGCGGGCGATATCGGCGTCGGCGGCAGAGAAATCGGCTATCTCTTTGGCCAGTACAAGCGGCTGCACGACGAATTCTCCGGCGCGCTGACCGGAAAAGGCCTGAGCTACGGCGGTAGTCTGGAGAGAACCGAGGCGACCGGCTATGGCCTGTGCTATTTCACGCAGAAGATGCTGGAGAGCGCGCAGGAGGGCTTCGACGGGAGCAGCGTGGTCGTTTCCGGCTCCGGCAACGTCGCGCTCTACGCCTGCGAGAAGGCGGGAGAGCTTGGCGCAAAGGTGGTGGCGATGTCCGACTCCTCCGGTTATGTCCATGATCCCGACGGCATCGACATCGCGCTCATGAAACGGCTCAAGGAGACGGAGCGCAAGCGCATCTCGGAGTATGTGAAGCTGCGGCCCGGTGCAAGCTACCATGAGGGCTGCCGCGGCATCTGGGAGATTCCCTGCCGGATCGCCCTGCCCTGCGCCACGCAGAACGAGCTGGACGCCGCTTCTGCAAAAAAACTGATTCAAAACGGCTGCATTGCCGTGGCGGAGGGCGCGAACATGCCCAGCACGCCCAAAGCGGTGGAACTGTTCCAGCAGGCGGGCGTCCTCTTCGGCCCGGCCAAGGCGGCCAATGCCGGCGGTGTGGCGGTTTCCGCGCTGGAAATGGCGCAGAATTCCATGCGCTTGTTCTGGAGCAAGGAGGAAGTGGACGCGCATCTCAAGCATATCATGGAGGATCTGTTTCAGAGAATCTCCGCCGCGGCGGAGGAATACGGGCGGAAGGGCGATCTGGTGTCCGGCGCGAACATCGCGGGCTTCCTCAAGGTTGCCGACGCCATGCTCGCTCAGGGTGTGTTTTAATTCTGATTCCTGATTAAAAAATTCAATCAGGAATCCCACGTGCTGCGCACACTCGCGTCGTGCTAACGCACGCTGCGCCGTCTCGTGCAGGAACCGTCCACCGCAGAGGATTGATTCAGGGCTTTCCTAGTATAAAAATGGCCGGCGGATTCCGTGAAGGAACCCGCCGGCCGTTTTTTGCGCTATCTCTGCATTGCAGGAACGGCGTCCATGTCCGTGCGCAAATTGGAGTCGGAGATCAACTGGCGCGGGCAGACGGCGGCGCAGCGGCCGCAGGAAACACATTTGTCATAGTCGATGACCGCGAGATTATGCACCACATGGATGGCGTCGTAGTCGCACTGCCTTTCGCAGAGGTGACAGCCGATGCAGCCCACGTCGCAGACCTTTCTGGTGACGGCGCCACGCTCATGGTTGGAGCAGGCGACGATGATGTCGGCGTTGTAGGAGACGGGTACGATGACCTTCCGCGGGCAGGCCTGCACGCATTGCATGCAGCCAGTACACTTGTCCGCGTCCACGCGGGCGACGCCGTCGACCACATGGATGGCGTCAAATTTACAGACGGAGACGCAGGTGCCGAAGCCGAGACAGCCGGAGGGGCAGGCGTTGGGGCCGTTGCCCGTGACAAAGACGGCGGAGCGGCAGTCCGCCAGCCCTTCATAGTGTCCCTTGAGCAGATGATTCTTGCCGCGGCATTTCACCATGGCAACCATTTTTTCCACTTCCACGGGGGCGATGCCCATGATTTCGGACATCTTTTCCGCAGCCTGCGCGCCGCCGGCGGCACAGAGACCGACCGGGGCCTTGCCGTCGAGCACCGCCTTCGCGTAAGCGCCGCAGCCGGCGAAGCCGCAGCCGCCGCAGTTTGCGCCGGGCAGAGCTTCCGTCAGCTTGGGAAGACGTTCATCAACCTTGACGGCAAAAACCTTTGAGGCAATCGCCAAAATGGCGCCGAACAGCGCGCCCATCGCGCCGAGAACCAGTACGGCATATAGAACTTCCTTCATTTTGCCGCCTCCTTAGTTGAAAACCCGAAAGCCGGAAAAGCCCATAAAGGACAGCGCCAGCAGCCCGGCGGCGATCAGCGCGATGGGGAAGCCCCGGAACGCTTTGGGACAGTCGCAGTCCTCCAGACGTTCCCGGACGGAGGAGAACAGCAGAATCGCCACCGTAAAACCGATGCCGCCGGTCACGCCGTAGACGAGCGATTCAATGAAGCTGTAACCGTTCTGGATGTTGAGCAGCGCCACGCCAAGCACGGCGCAGTTGGTGGTGATGAGGGGCAGATAAATGCCCAGCGCCTGATACAAGGACGGAAGAGATTTCTGCAGGAACATTTCTACAAGCTGTACCAGCGCCGCAATGACCAGAATGAATACCAGCGTCTGCATATAGGCCAGATTCAACGGAACCAACACAAAGGCGTTGACCGCCCATGTGGCGGCGGAGGCGATGCCCATGACGAAGATCACGGCGATGCCCATGCCCAGCGCGGTGCTCGACCGCTTCGATACGCCCATGAAGGGGCAGATTCCCAAAAACTTCACCAGAATGAAGTTCTCCGCGAGAATCGCATTCAGCGCGATGGTAAAAAGAGAGAGAAAGAGTTTCATTTAACCGCCTCCTTTTCCGCTTTTTCCGCCAGCTTGCGGTTAAACCACTGGGTAAAGGCGATCAGGCAGCCCAACGTCAGGAAACCGCCCACCGGCATAATCAGAAGCATGGCGGGGTACTGCTCCGGAAGAATCCGGATGCCGTCCGCGCCGAGCACGCCCTTGCCGAAGGTGCCGCTGCCCAGAAGCTCGCGGATCACGCACATGATGACCAGCGCAACCGTGTAGCCGATGCCCTGCGTCAGGCCGTCCACCGCGGAGGCCAGCACGCCGTTTTTCGAGGCGAACGCTTCCGCGCGGCCGAGTATGATGCAGTTGACCACGATCAGCGGGATGAACACGCCGAGGCTGGAGGAAAGATCGGGCAGATATGCCTGCAGAAGCAGATCCACCATGGTGACGAAGCCTGCGATCACGACGATATAGGCCGCGATGCGGATCTTGTCCGGAATTACCTTCCGAAGCAGGGAAATGACAATGTTGGAACAGATGAGAATGACCGTCACCGAAAGCCCCATGCCGATTCCGTTGAAAAGGGTGGTGGTGATCGCCATCGTGGAACACATGCCGAGAAGCTGGCCCACGACGGGATTGTTGGTCAGAAGCCCCTCTTTCAACTGCTTTTTGAAGTTCATTCCAGCACCTCCTTTACAAAGGCCAGCGCGGTGTTGACGCCCTGCGTCACGGCGCGGGAGGTCACGGTGGCGCCGGTGAGCGCGTCGATTTCGCCGCCGTCCTTGCTGACGGCCAGCGTGCCGCTCCGGCCGGTGAATTGCGCACGGAAATCCTCACGGGTGCAGTTGGCGCCGAGGGAAGCCGTTTCCGACTGCGAGACGATGGCGACGCCCGTGACGGTGCCGTCCGCCGAAATGCCCACCATCATGTCGATTGCGCCGCCGAAGCCGTTGGGCGAGACCCGGACGACATAGCCCGGCTCGCCGGCGCGATAGGCTTCCGTCACGCCGCTGCCCTCGGGGACGTCCATGGGTTCATAATACTCGGCCTCCAGCACCTGCCGTCTGGCGGCCTCGGCCTTCTGCGCGGTCTGCGCGGCGATGGTGTCCGCGGTCATGTAGTTTACAAACCCCAGCAGGCCCGCGACGACCGCGGTGATGACAAAGAGCGTCAGCGTCAGGCGCAGGACATAGGCGGCGGTATTTCCGGATTTCGTCATGCCGCGTCACCGCCTTTCTTTGCTCTGACCGCGCCGAAGCGTCTGGGGAGGGCGATTTTGTCGAAGAAGCCGACACAGCAGTTCATAATCAGAATGGCATAGCTCACGCCCTCCGGATAGGAGCCGAAGTAGCGGAAGAGGAACGTCAGCACGCCGCAGCCCACGCCGAACACAATCTGCCCGCCGCGCGTGACGGGGGAGGTTGTGTAATCCGTGGCCATAAAGATGGCGCCGAGCATCAGCCCGCCGGAGAAAAGCTGGCAGAGCATCCAGTCCAGCCGGTTTGCGCCGCCCAGCGGGAACAGAAATGCCAGAACCGCAACGGTGCCGAGATAGATCAGCGGGATGCGCGGGCTGATGACCCTGCGCAGCACCAGATACACGCCGCCGAGCAGGAGCAGCAGAGCGGAAACCTCGCCGATGCAGCCGCCCACCTGCCCGAAGAACAGATCCAGCGCGTCCTCCGCCGGGAGCTTCCCCGCGGACATGGCGGCCAGAGGCGTCGCGGCGGTCAGGCCGTCCAGCGCCTGTGCGGAGGGATTGGAGAACACGGCGGGATGCACGCCGGGGCGGATCCAGGTGTTCATAAACAGCGGCCAACTGAAGAGGAAAGCGCGCGCCGCCAGCGCGGGGTTGACAATATTCTGCCCGACACCGCCGAAAAGCTGCTTGACCAGCACGATGGCGAAAAGAGCGCCGAGAATCACGACCCAATAGGGAATGGTCGGCGGACAGACAAAGGCGAGCAGGATCCCCGTGACTACGGCGGAGAGATCGCCGCAGGTGTTGTCTTTTTTCATCAGCCTGCGGTAGGCCCATTCAAAAAAGACACAGGAGGCCACGCTGACCATGACGACGGTCAGACAGCGCCAGCCGAAAAACCAGATCGCGCCCACAAGCGCCGGCAGCAGCGCGATGCAGACATCCAGCATAATCCGGCGGGTGTTGTTGCCGCAGTATGCGTGCGGCGAGGAGGAGATGCTCAGGGTTCCGGGAACAAGTTTCATTTTGCAGCAGCCTCCTTTTCCTTTGCCGCCGCGTCGCGCAGCAGCCGCTTTGCCGTGCGGAAGCTCTGCACCAGCGGGATGCCGGCGGGGCAGCCGTAGGCGCAGCAGCCGCACTCGATGCAGTCCGCGACGTGCAGCTCCTTCAGCCGCTCCAGCCTGCCGGCGGCGGTTGCCTTGTGCATGAACAGCGGCATCAGGTGCATCGGGCAGTTTTCAATGCACTTGCCGCAGCGGATGCAGTGCTGTCCGGTTTCCGCCCGCCGCTGCTTTTCCGACAGGCAGGTGACCGCGTTGCAGCCCTTGATGGTCATGACCTCGGTCGTATACTGCGCAAGACCCATCATCGGGCCGCCGCAGAGGATTTTGTAAGGCGCGCAGGAGAAGCCGCCCGCGGCTTCAATCAGCTCGTCAAAACGCGTCCCGATGGGGGCGATAAAGTTGGAGGGACGGGCGATGGCGGGGCCGGTTACGGTGACGGCACGCCGCACCAGCGGCATTCCTTCATAGACGGCGTCGTAGATCGCGGCGCAGGTGGCGGCGTTAAAAACGGCGCAGCCCACCGCGGCGGGGAGCCCCCCGGGGGGGACGCAGCGGCCGGTAACGGACTGGATGAGCTGCTTTTCCGCGCCCTGCGGGTAACGCACCCGAAGGGGAATCAGCTCCACGCCGTCCTCCAGCGCGCCCTTCATGGCGTCGATGGCCTCCGGCTTGTTTGCCTCAATGCCGATGGCCGTATGTACCGGCTGCAGGATCTTCCGGATGACGCGCAGGCCGCCCATGATCCGTTCGGGGCATTCCCGCATCAGGCGGTCGTCCGCCGTGATATACGGCTCGCACTCCGCGCCGTTGACAATCACGGTGTCTACCTTGCCGAGCCCGGAGGAGAGCTTGACGTGCGTGGGGAAGCCGGCGCCACCCATGCCGGTGATGCCGGCGTCGCGGATGATCCGGATCAGCGCATCCGCATCCAGATCGCCTATGGACTGGCGGGGGTGAATCTCGGGGCAGAGATCGTCTCTGCCGTCGTTTTCAATCACAACGGACATCACGTTCGTCCCACCGGGATGGGGCAGCTCTTCCACGGCAACGACCGTGCCGGAGACGGAGGCGTGAACCGGAGCGCAGAGCCCCTGACCGTCACCGATTTTCTGACCCAGCGTAACCCGCTGGCCGACGGAAACCAATGGCTTGCAGGGCGCGCCGATGTGCTGAGACATTGCGATGCTGACGGCTTTCGGACGGAAAGGAATCAGCGGCGCGTCACAGGACAGCTCCTTGTGCCCCCTCGGATGGACGCCGCCGAAAAAGAAACGCGGCATAGGACGCATCACCTCAATTCTGTATTTTCGCCTCTACTATAACACAGACGGGGCAAAAAATCTATGGAGCATCTTCTCGGTTTTCGTACTTTTTTGAGGATTTTTTGTGTAAAATACAGATTCGATAAGAACATATTTATACATCATTATTGAAAGTGACAGTTGCAATTTGGGAAAAAACTATTATAATAGAAAATACAAACATATATCCCGCGGAAGCGGTTCGGGAAAGTTGCCCATGGCATGCCGAAGGAGTAAAGCTCTCAGGAGACAGAAGACCGGACTGCGGAGGGATCTCTGGAGAATCTCATTTATGAGTGCCGAAGGTGCAAGGCGAAAGCCGAATCTCTCAGGCAAAAGGACAGAGGAAAACCTGCTTTTTGCAGGCATCTGTAGGTATGAGTGTCGCCGGAGTATGGCTGCACTCATTTTTTGTGCAGCACATCAAATGAAAAGAGGAAGATACTATGCTGCGCGAAAAACTGTGCCCTACGATTGACTTTGTGGAACGCTTCGATCCCGAACTGGGAACGCTTATGCAGGATGAGCTGCGGCGCCAGCGCCGCAACATCGAGCTGATCGCATCGGAGAACATCGCCTCTCCCGCGGTCATCGCCTGCATGGGCACGGTTCTGACGAATAAATACGCCGAGGGGCTGCCCGGCAGGCGCTATTACGGCGGCTGCGAGGTCGTCGACGAGGTGGAACGCCTCGCCATTGCGCGTGCGAAGGAGCTGTTCGGCGCGGAATTCGTCAATGTCCAGCCGCACAGCGGCGCGCAGGCGAATCTGGCGGTATATGCCGCCCTGCTGCAGCCCGGAGATACCATTCTGGGCATGAGCCTTGCCAACGGGGGTCATCTGACTCACGGCGCGCCTGCCAACCAGTCCGGCAAGGTCTATCACAGTGTTTCCTACGGCGTCGATCCGGACACCGGCTGCATTGATTATGACGAGGTGGAGCGCCTGACGAAGCAGTACCATCCCAAGCTGATCGTCGCCGGCGCGTCGGCTTATCCCCGCGCCATTGACTTTGAGCGCTTCGCGCAGATCGCGCATGCGAACGGCGCGCTGCTGATGGTGGATATGGCGCACATTGCGGGCCTTGTGGCCGGCGGCATGCACATGAGCCCGGTTCCCTATGCCGATATCGTCACCACCACGACGCACAAGACGCTCCGCGGCCCCCGCGGCGGCATCATCATGGGCAGGGAGGAATTTGCAAAGAAGATTAACGCCGCGGTCTTCCCCGGCACGCAGGGCGGCCCGCTGATGCATGTCATCGCGGCCAAGGCGGTCTGCTTCCGCGAGGCGCTTCAGCCCGAGTTCAAGGAGTATGCCGGAAGGATTGTGGAGAACTCCAAGGCGCTGGCGGCCGCTCTGCTGGAAAAGGGCTTTGATCTTGTCTCCGGCGGCACGGACAACCATCTGATGCTGGCCGACCTGCGCCCCCTGCACATCACCGGCAAGGAGCTGCAGGCCCGTCTGGACGAGAATTACATCACGGTCAACAAGAACGCCATCCCCAACGACCCGGAGAAACCCTTTGTCACCAGCGGCGTGCGCATCGGCACCCCTGCGGTCACGACCCGCGGCTTCCGTCCCGAGGATATGAAGGTCATCGCCCAGTGCATCTACGACACAGCGGTCGACTTTGAGGGCACACAGGAAAAAGTCCGCGCGGCCGTGGCGGAACTGACAAGAAAGTATCCGCTGTACGAATAAGCTCCGTCCGGCGGAGGAAAGGACGTATCATGGCCGAACTGACATCGCTGTTTTCCCGCTGCCGTTCCATTCTTGTGCTGGATACCGAGACCAGCGGACTGAGCTTTTCCGGCGAGGAGATCATTGAGTTTGCCGCCGCGAAGCTGGAGCTGCGGCAGGGGAGAGTCACGGTCACGGCGGAGGCGGACGAGTTCATCCGCCGCACGGACGACCGCCGCCTTGCCCCGCGCATTGTGGAGCTGACGGGCATTACGGACGAGATGCTCCGCGAGGACGGCATCTCCAAGCAGGCCTTTGCGGAGCTGCTGGCCGGACTGCTGGAGGAGGAAACGATGATCGCCGCCTATAACGCCCAGTTTGATCTGCTGTTTCTCTATTACTTTCTCCTCTCCCACGGAGACGCCCGCCTGCTGCAGGACAAGCCCAAGCTGGACCTTCTGACGGTATACCGGGACCGCCGTCCCTATCCCCATAAGCTGTGCAATGCCATCGAGGCCTACGGCCTGCAGAACAGAGTGCAGAACTCCCACCGGGCCATAGACGACGTCCGCGCGACGGTGGAGGTCATGAAGGCCATGGAGGACGAGCTGCCGGATCTGGAAAAGTACATCGATCTGTTCGGCTACTCCGCCAAATATGGCGTGTCCGGGCCGCGCATTTCCTCCGTCCGCTATCTGCCGCAGGGCCTTGAGGGCACCGGCAAGCTGTATCATATGCTGTAAAGTGACCCGCCCGCTGCTTTTGCAGCGGGCGTTTTTTCGTACTGTCGGGAAGACAGTGTGCGTCATACATATAAAACAAGCTGTTGTATTCTTTAAAACCAAGTGGTATACTATGTTTATAGAAAGGGGGCGCTTGTATGCTTGTTTCCACAAAGGGGCGCTACGCGCTGCGGATTATGCTGGAGCTGGCGCAGGGTGAGAAGGGTGCTTACGTTCCGCTGCCGCTGATTGCGAAAAAGCAGGACATTTCCGAAAAATACCTGGAGAGCATCGTTTCTGCGCTGGTCAGGGGCGGACTGGTCGAGGGGATGCGCGGCAAGGGCGGCGGCTACCGCCTGAACCGCGAGCTGAAGGATTATTCCGTCGGAGAGATTCTGCGGCTGACGGAGGGCTCGCTTGCTCCGGTCTCCTGCCTGGAAAGCGGCGAGAATCCCTGCCCGCGCGCCGGCCGGTGCAGCACGCTCCCCATGTGGGTGAAGCTGGAGGATCTGATCAACGCCTATCTGGACAGCGTCTCGCTGGAGGATCTTTTGCGGGAAAGTGCGCAGAGCTGCGCGGATTGATTCAGAGTTTCCCCGGAGATTTTTGAAAACCTATTGACAAAGTGGGTTTATAGGAGTATAATTCAAATAAACCTAGTAAAAAAATATGTTTATATAAAGTCATACGAAAGAAGGAACAAACATGCAGGTTTATGCAGATAATGCGGCGACGACGAAGATGAGCCGGACGGCCATCGACGCCATGCTGCCCTATATGGACGAAATCTACGGCAACCCCTCCAGCCTTCATTCCGTCGGCCAGCGTGCGGCCGAGGCCCTGCAAAGCGCAAGGGAAACCGTGGCGCAGTGTCTGAACGCTTCCCCGCGGGAGATTTATTTCACCTCCGGCGGCAGCGAGGCGGACAATCAGGCGATTCTCTCTGCGGCGCGCATCGGCGCGCGCAGCGGCAAAAAGCACATCATTTCCACTGCATTTGAGCATCATGCGGTGCTGCACATGCTGAAAAAGCTCGAAAAGGAGGGCTTTGAGGTCGAGCTGCTGCCGGTCGGCAGCATCGGCAGCATCACGGCGCAGCAGGTGGCGGACGCCATTCGGGAGGACACCTGCCTCGTCACGGTGATGTACGCAAACAACGAGATCGGTTCCGTGCTTCCCATTGCACAGATCGGCGCGGTCTGCCGCGCGCGCGGCGTGCTGTTCCACACGGACGCGGTGCAGGCGGCGGGCCATCTGCCCATAGACGTGCAGGCGCAGAACATCGATCTTCTCTCCCTTTCCGCGCATAAGTTCCACGGGCCGAAAGGCATCGGCGTCCTGTACGCGAGAAAAGGCATCGCCCTGACGAACCTGATTGAGGGCGGCGCACAGGAGCGCGGCAAGCGCGCCGGTACGGAAAACATCCCCGCCATCATGGGCATGGCGGCGGCGCTGCGCGAGGCCAATGAGCATCTGGAGGAAAATGCGGCGAAGGTTTCCAAACTGCGGGACAAGCTGATCGCGGGCCTGTCGAAGATTCCGCACAGCGCTCTCAACGGCGACCCCGTGAACCGTCTGCCCGGCAACGTGAGCTTCTGCTTTGAGGGCATTGAGGGGGAGAGCCTGCTGCTGCTTCTGGACGCGAAGGGGATCTGCGCCTCCTCCGGCAGCGCCTGCACCTCCGGCTCTCTGGACCCCAGCCATGTGCTGCTGGCGATCGGCCGGCCGCACGAGGTGGCGCACGGCTCCCTTCGCCTGACGCTGTGCGAGTGGAATACGGAGGAAGAAATCGACCACATTCTGGCCGAGGTTCCCGGCGTGGTGGCATATCTGCGCGATATGTCCCCGATGTGGAAGGATCTGGTCAGCGGCAAAAAACAATTCATTCTGTAAGGAGGATTTCAAAATGGCTTTATACACGGAAACCGTGATGGACCACTTCATGCACCCGCGCAATGTGGGCAGCATTGAAAACGCCGACGGCGTGGGCGAGGTCGGCAACGCCAAGTGCGGCGATATCATGAAGATGTATCTGAAAATCCGGGACAACGTCATTGAGGACGTAAAGTTTGAGACCTTCGGCTGCGGCAGCGCCATTGCCTCCAGCTCCGTCGCCACGGAGATGGTCAAGGGCAAGACCATCGAGGAGGCGCTTGCCGTGACCAACAAGCAGGTGGTCGACGCGCTGGGCGGTCTGCCCACGTACAAGCTGCACTGCTCCGTGCTGGCGGAGGAGGCAATCAAGTCCGCGGTCAAGGACTATTACGACCGCAACGGCATTGCATACGACCACAGCAAATTTCCCGACTGTGAGCATTGCGAAAGCTGCCGCATGGTATAAAGCTTCCTGCGCGGGCAGCACGCCGCGAGAATCGGCAAATGTATCGAGCATGAAGTTTTGCGCGCATGTGGGCCGTCCCTGCCCACGCGTCTGATACTGATATTCAATTAAAACGTTCAATTCGTCAGAATTGAACGTTTTAATATGAAGATCATAATGAGACGGGTATCTATGATTTTCTGTCCAGAAAATCACAGATACGACAACGCCGTCAGGCGGTGCCTTCCTGATTAAAATGAAACATTTTAATCAGGAAATAGTATGAAATCTCAAGGCCGTGCCGTCTCTGACGGCACGGCCTTTTGCGATGCTTTTGCATAGCAAAACTGCAAACTATAAAAATGTAGTATCATTCTGCAATTTTGTCCGCTGCGGCAGGGATGCCGAACAGACGCATGGCGTTTTCGGCGGTGATGCGGCCGGCTTCCTGTGGGGTAAGCCCGCGCAGCTCTGCCAGCTTTGCCGCGACCAGAGGGACATAACGGCTGTCATTCCGGCGCCCGCGGTAGGGTTCCGGCGCCATGTAGGGGCAATCCGTCTCGATGAGAATACGGTCGAGCGGCAGCGCCTGTGCCGTTTCGACGGCGCGGCGCGCGTTTTTGAAGGTCAGAACGCCGGTGAAGCCGATGTACCACCCGCGCTCCACCAGCCAGAGCGCCATCTCCTTGGAGCCAGAAAAGCAGTGAAACACACCGCGCGCGTCGGGATGCCGCCGGACGATGTCCATTGCGTCCGCGTGCGCTTCGCGTTCGTGGACGATGACGGGCAGGCCGAGCGCCTCAGCCAGCTCAAGCTGCTGTTCGAAAGCGATGATCTGCCGCGCCCGCGGCACGTCCTCATAGTGATAATCCAGTCCGATTTCCCCGACGGCGCGGACCTTCGGGTCGGCGCACAGGCGGCGGTAGACGTCCAGCAGCCGGCCGTCCACGCTGGCGGCATCGTCCGGGTGGCTGCCCACGGAGGCATAGACGAAGGAATATTTATGCGCCAACTCCACACTGTATTTGGAGGAGGGCAGATCGCAGCCCACGTTCATGACCGGCCCCTGCTTTGCCAGCGCGGCGAAGATCTCCCCGCGGTCGGCGTCAAAGCGCCGGTCGTCCAGATGGGCGTGAGAGTCAAAATACATCCTCAGACCTCGCTTTCCCTGCGGTGACAGGAGAACAGCAGAATCTGCCGTCCTTCGGCCTCCACGCGGAGAACTTTCATGGCGAGCGCGGCGCGCCCGTCGTCAAAATTCACAAGCGCGTCGTCGAGAATCAGCGGCGCGTCCGGCGGCAGCAGGCGGCGGCACATGGCCAGCCGCAGCGCCAGATACATCTGGTCCGCCGTGCCGCAGCTCATTGCGGCGGCGGGACGCATGAGGGCGCCGTCCTGCTCGCGGACGGAAAGACGCATGTCCGGTTCGAGGAGCAGATGCGGATATTTCCCGCCGGTCAGCTCGGACAGGATGGTGCCGGCCTCGGCGGTGATCTGCGGCGAGAATCTCGAACGGAGTGTTTCATCGGCCGATTTCAGGCAGGAAAGCGCATAATCCAGCGCCCGGTCGGTCTCCTGCGCCGCAGCGAGCTGCTCCTGCAGGGCTTCCAGCTCCGCCTCCAGCGCCACGGCGTCGCCCTGCGCGGAAATCTGCCCGCGCTTATGCGCAAGCCTTGCGGAAATCTGGGCCAGCTCCTGTCCGGTCCGTTCCTGGCGGCGCAGGATCTCCTGCGGATCATAGCGCAGGGCTTCGGCGTCCTCCTGCCCGCCCTCCTCGTCGCCGAGGAGCAGATGCATGGACTGGCACTGCTGGCGCATGGCGTCGCGCGTGCGGCACTCCGAAGTCAGGCGCTCCCGCGCGCGGATGGCGGCAGAGATCGCGGTGTGGCACTCGGAGGCGTCCGCACATTCCGGCGCAAAGGCCCGCACCTGAGCAACCAGCGCGCCGACGCGGCTGCGGATCTCATCGACCGCTTCGGCGTAGGCCGCTTTCTGCGCGTCGGAAGCGGCTTTTTTCTCCGCATATTCTTCCATAGAGGCTGCATATTTTTCCGCCATTGCGGGGATGTCCTCACAGGACTCCACTCCATAGCGCACGGGGATCAGGTCGGCCCTGTGCCGCTGCTCGCGCGCCTGTGCGCTGCGGCGGCTGAGGACCGCCAGCGTGACGGCCAGCGCGGCCAGTCCGGCACCCGCCACGGCAAGACCGGCATAGAGCTGCACGAAGCACAGCCCAGCGCCTGCCGCGGCAACGAGCAGGCAAAGCAGAAGGGGAAGGGTTTTCTTCGGCTCCTTTGCGGCCAGCAGAGCCCGGTATTCCTCCATATCCCGCGCCGCCTTTTCCCGCGCTTCCGCACCGCTCAGCCCCGCGAAAATCTGCGGAGCGGCGGGCTTTTCCACCTCGACGGAGCCGAGAGCGGCTTCCATCTGCGCGGTGCGCAGCTCGTCCTGCGCAGCGTCGAGCTGCTTTTGAAGCTGATGCAGGGCGCTTTCGTCCGGCAGACCGGCGCAGCCCTCCTCCAGACGGCGGCACAGCAGCTCCTGCGCCTGTACCTTGTTGTTCAGTTCCTCATACCCGGCGCGACGGCGCGCGCTCTGGGCGCGGTCCACCCGGAGCTTCAGCGCGTCGAGACGGTCCTTCTGCTCCTGCAGCGCCTCCCTCTGCGCGGCGAGCGCCATGGCCTCGTCCTGCGCGGCGTGCAGGGAGGAAAGCCGCTGCTGCGTTTCCGCAATCCGTGCATTCAGACGCGGTATCTGTCCGCTGCCGCGGAAGGAACACTTGTTTTTGAGGTTTTTCAGCTCTTTTTCAAGCTCGGAATAGGATTTTCCCTCCTCTCCGGTGGTGACCAGCGCATTGAGCCGCTGCTCCAACTGGGCGTCCTCCGTCACGGCCATGCCGAGCTGGCGGATGAAGGCGGTGCGCTCAAAGACCGAGCGCTCCACGCCGCACAGAACTCTGCCGCAGTTTTCCGCGGTCAGCTCCGGCACGGGGAGGCCGCTGGCCGTTTCGTAGGCGCGGAAGGCCCCCATGGGAATCCGCCCTGCGGTTTTTCGTTCGATGGTGATCTCTCTTCCGTTCCAGACAAGCTCCACCGCGCCCTCCATGGCGCTGCCGTCCCATGGGCGGTAGCGCTCCTTGGCGGGAAGCCCCTGATTGCCGCGGCCGGCGCGCTCGGCGGTGTCTATGCCGTAGAGCATCGCCAGCAGGAAGGCGCTCCATGTGGATTTTCCGGACTCGTTCGGAAGGCAGAGCAGATTCATCCCCTCGTGCAGCGCCAGCTCCCCGTGGAGCTTGCCGAAGGAGGCGCGCATTTTTTTGATGATCATATGGTGACCTCCCTCCCTTCCATCAGCGCAAGGGTCAGCTTGGCCGCCTGCGCGAGAATCCGCTGCGTGTTTTCGTCCGCTTCGTCATATTTCGACTTTAATTCCTGCAAAAAATGTCCCCGCAGCGTGTCCTCGCCGCAGCCGGCCCAGAGGTCTGTCTGCGGCAGCGTGCGGTCGCGCAGAGACAGACTGAAAAAACGGGGAGACAGCGCGCGCTCCAGCGCGGAAAGATCAATGGGCGCGCTTTCGCCCTTGAGCAGGATGCGGTAGCAGTCCTCCTGTGTGTCCTCGGGCAGGGCGGAGAGCACGGCGGCAAGCGGGTCGCTGCCCGCTTCAACCTGCAGGATTTCGTAGCGCCTTGTGCGCACAGGCAGGAATTCCGTCCGGCAGGCGCCGTCGTCCAGCTCCACAAGAAACGCGCCCTTCTGTCCGCATTCGTCAAAGCCCCGGCCCATGAGACAGCCGGGCCAGCCGTAGGCTGCGGTGCCGGCCTTTCCGCTCTGCGCCGCATGGACGTGTCCCAGCGCGAGATAGTCCAGCCCGGAGGCGGAGATCTGCGCCCCGTTTATGGGATTGTAGGGGGAATTAGGCTGCAGATCGCCGTGCAGCACCATCACGTTGACGGCCTGTGGATCGGAAACATGAAACCCCTCCAGAAGGGGCGGCATTTCCGGCGCGGTAAAGGATGCGCCGTAGACGTTCAGATGCAGGCGCTCCATGGGAAAGCAGGAGATCCTTTCCGAAGGGAAAACGTGTACGTTCTCCGGCCAGCGTTCCGTCAGATAGGGAGAGCCGGGGGACAGATGGTCGTGATTCCCGGCGGCAATAAAGACCTCCGCGCCGCAGTCGGCGAAAAACTGCCGCAGGGCATCAAGCGTATCGCGGTAGACGCGGGCGCTGTCAAACAGGTCGCCGGAGAGCAGCACGGCGTCGCATCGGTGCGCACGGCACAGGCCGCTCAGCGCCTGCAGGGCAAAGCGCTGCTCCTGCCGCCGCCGCGCCGCACAATCTGCGGACAGAGAGGAAAAGGCGGAATCCAAATGGAAGTCCGCCGCGTGCAGCAGTCTAATCATGCAGGCTCACCCTTTCTGCGGCGGTACAGCGGCCGCTGTGTGTGTCTATGGTAAAAATGCAGCCTTCCAGCTTGCAGGGGCCGGGCGCCGGCTCGTAACGGCGGGTCAGGTCCCCGCGGAATTTCTGAATGGAAAGCTCCGGCTTGATGCCAAGCACGGAATCCCGCGGACCGGTCATGCCCAGATCCGTGAGATAGCCGGTGCCGCCCGGCAGGATGCGCTCGTCCGCGGTCTGCACGTGGGTGTGTGTGCCCCAGACGGCGCTGACGCGGCCGTCGAGCATCCAGCCCATGGCGAGCTTCTCCGAGGTGGCCTCGGCGTGCAGCTCCACGAAGATCAGCTTTGTGCGGAGCTTCGGCAGAATCTTTTCCACCAGCAGGAAGGGGTTGCCCGGTGTGTAATCCATCGCGCAGCGGCCGATCAGGTCGATCACCGCGACCTGCCCGAATTGCGTTTCAAAGACGTCCCAGCCCATGCCCGGCTGCTGGGGCGGCAGATTGGCGGGTCGCAGGATACCCTTTGTGTGCATATAGGGGACCAGCTCGCGCTTCCCCCAGGTGTGGTTGCCCATGGTGATCACGTCCGCGCCGGCATCGAAAATCTCCTCTGCCTGCCGGGGAAGCAGACCAAGAATGGCGGTGTTCTCTCCGTTTACCACACAAAAGTCGATTTTTTTCTCCTGTTTCAGTTTCGGAAGGAGGGTCTTGAGACAGTTCAGTCCGGCGGTGGCGACCACATCGCCGACGGCGAGCAGGTTGATAAGCATGACGGTGTTCCTCGTAAATTCATGGTATTTCTTATTATACCGGAATTCCGCCGAAATGACAACCACCGCAGAGAAAAAAGGCGGCGCTCTGCGCCGCCCAAGCCTTATTCGCCCATGCAGATTCTGCGCAGCAGACGGGCGGTCAGCTCCCACCAGGTGAGCTTTTCCACCGCTTCCGGCGCGATGATGGGGATCTCCGCCAGCACCTGATCCCCCGATGTGATGGTCATTTTCCCCAGCTCCTGTCCGGCCTGCACCGGCGCGCTGACCTCAGGCTCCAGCGTTACGGTCTTTGTGATACCGGCCTGCATCCCCTTTTCGATCAGGATGGGCGCGGATTCCCGCAAAACAGGCTGGAGGGTGGCGGTTCGTCCCAGCCGCACGCGGATGGGCTGCAGAGGTTCCGGCGTGTCGGCGGAAACCAGCGCGTAGTTTGCAAAGCCATAGTTGAGCAGGGCCTTTGCCGACTCAAAGCGGTCCGGGGAGCTTTTGCAGTGCATCACCACGGCGATCAGCTCGATGCCGTCGCGCTCGGCCGAGGCCGACAGACAGTGCCCCGCGGCGGAGGTATAGCCGGTCTTGAGGCCGGTTGTGCCGTCATAGAAGCGCACCAGCTTGTTGGTATTGGCAAGGCCGAATTTTCCGCCGCGCACCGTATCCATCCAGATTGTTGTGTACTTTTTGATTTCCTTGTGCTTCAGCAGCTCGCGTGACATGACCGCGATGTCATGGGCGGTGGTCAGATGCTCCGCCGCCTCCGCTCCGTCGTCCAGACCGGTGCAGTTGACGAAATGTGTGTCCGTCAGGCCCAGCTCCGCGGCGCGCTGGTTCATTCTCTCTACGAAAGCCTGCTCGCTGCCGGAGACGTGCTCGGCCAGCGCCGTGGCGCAGTCATTGGCGGAGCTGACGACCACCGATTTGAGCATCTCGTCCATGCTCATCTGTTCGCCCGGCTCCAGATAGACCTGGCTGCCGCCCTTGGCTGCTGCCGCATCCGACGTGATGACCATGTCGTCCCAGCCGATGCGGCCGGAGTCCAGCGCTTCCATCACCAGAAGCAGGGTCATGACCTTTGTCACGGACGCGGGACGCAGGCGCTCGTTCGCGTTTTTTTCGTAGAGAACCGTGCCGGTTGCCGCGTCGATCAGAATCGCGGACGGCGCGGCGACGTCCGGCCCCGCCGCTGCCGCCGCAGGCAGGCAGACAAGGATCAGCGCCGCCGCCAGAAGTCCCGCAAAGCATCGTTTCCACATAATATCAGCCCCTCCGCTTATTTCATGGTACAAGCGTATGAGGCGCAGAACCGTCTTATGCCACGATTTTCCGGGGGTGCATTGTTGAAAGTGCATAAATCTGAAGCTCTGTTTTTATATAAATCCGATGAACTTTTTCCCAGACGACGAAAAGAGCTTGCAAATCGAAAAGAAACACGCTATACTGGAATTACAAGTTTGGAAACGTTTCCAAACTTTTTGTAACAGTCCAAGAATCAAGTAAAATTTGCTTAGGAGGAAAAGAAAATGAAAAAACTGTTTGCATTGCTTCTGGCTCTGGCGATGGTTGCCTGCCTGTTCGCCGGCTGCAAGGGAAGCGACAAGGGCTCGGTCTATTTCCTGAACTTCAAGCCGGAGGCTGACGCCGCCTGGCAGGAGCTGGCAAAGACCTACACGGAAAAGACCGGCGTGGAAGTAAAGGTCGTCACGGCTGCGTCCGGCACCTATTCCGAGACGCTGACCGCCGAAATGGGCAAGAGCAAGGCTCCCACCGTGTTCCAGTGCGGCAACATGGCCGGCCTGAAGGAGTGGCAGGAGTACTGCCTGCCTCTTGACGGCACCGATTTCCTGAATGAAATGACCACCGATGATTTCAACCTCAAGGGCGAGGACGGCAAGACCTACTGCGCCGGCTACTGCTATGAGGCGTTCGGCATCATCACCAACAAGGCTCTGCTCCAGAAGGCGGGCTACACCGTCGAGGACATCAAGGACTTTGCTTCCCTGAAGAAAGTCGCCGACGACATCCATGCCCGTGCAAACGAGCTGGGCTTCGATGCCTTTACCTCCGCGGGTCTGGACGGCTCCTCTTCCTGGCGTTTCTCCGGCCATCTGGCCAACATGCCGCTGTACTACGAGGGTGTCAACGCGGACTCCTCCACCATCACCGGCGAGTATCTGAACCTCTATAAGAACATTTGGGACCTGTACATCACCGACAGCGCTGCCGATCCCACCCAGCTTGCCACCAAGACCGGCGACGAGGCTGAGGCCGAATTCGGCACCGGCAAGGCCGTGTTCTATCAGAACGGCACCTGGGAATATGCCAACCTGACCGGCGAGGAGAAGGGCTTCAAGATGAACCCCGACGATCTTGCAATGATCCCCATCTACTGCGGCGCTGCCGATGAGGCAAACGCGGGTCTGGCCTGCGGCACCGAGAACTGCTGGGCCGTCAACGCCAAGGCTTCCGAGGCTGATCAGAAGGCTTCTCTGGACTTCCTGTACTGGGTCGTTACCTCCGACGAGGGCACCAAGATGATGGCCGAGCAGTTTGGCCCCATCCCCTTCAAGAATGCGAAGGAATCCGCGAACGTCTTCTTTAACGACGCCAACAAGCTGATGTCCGAGGGCAAGTACACCGTGACCTGGGCCTTCAACTACACCCCCAATGTTGATGACTGGCGCGCCGGTGTTGTCTCCGCTCTGACGGAGTACTCCGCGGGCAAGGGCGACTGGGCTGCCGTCGAGAACGCTTTCGTTGCCGGCTGGGAGCAGCAGTGGCAGAAGCAGAACGGCTGATTTTCCGATACAAGCAAACCGGATATGAGCAGCGTGGGGCGGGCAATCACTGCCCGCCCCACGCCCCGTTTCCGGCGCGATGACGTGCCCCTGAAGTGATTCCCGCCGCCCGGCGTTTGTGCAGATACCGCATCTTTGCGGGATCTGCAAATGAAAAGAAGAATTCCGTAGAGATCTTTGTGCATTGTTTTAGATAAGGATGATGAATATGAAACATAAGGCCAGGCGCTGCGATCCAAGTGCGCTCAACAGCCGGCTGCTGCGCCGTCCGCTGCAGCGCTGCTTCCCCATTTTTGTTCTGCCCACCTTTTTAGCCTTTTGCATCGGCTTCCTATTCCCGTTCCTGTGGGGCATCTATCTTTCCTTCTGTAACTTCAACACCCCGCTGAATGCGGTCTGGAACGGACTTGAAAATTACAGTAAAATCTTTAGCGACGACGGCTTCTGGAACGCCTTTAAGAACACGGCGGCCGTTGCGGTTGTCAGTATTGTCGTCATCAATGTGTTTGGTTTTGCGCTTGCCTATGCGCTGACGCAGAAGCTCCGCGGCTCGAACATCTTCCGTACCGTCTTTTTCATGCCGAACCTGATCGGCGGCGTCGTTCTGGGCTATATCTGGAAGATGATCTTTGACGGCATCCTTTACGCCTACAACACCTACCTGACTGCAAATGCCACCTACGGTTTCTGGGGACTCATCATCCTTATGGCGTGGCAGCAGATCGGGTATATGATGATTATTTATATTGCCGGCCTGCAGGCGGTGCCGGAGGACATGCTGGAGGCTGCCAAGATCGACGGCGCGAACCGCTGGCAGACGCTCTGGCGCGTCATCATCCCCAACGTTATGCCCTCGATCACCATCTGCGTGTTCCTTACCCTGACCAACTCCTTCAAGCTGTTCGACCAGAACATGGCGCTGACCGGCGGCCTTCCGGTCATCACGACCGCAACAGGTCAGGTCAGCCTGACGGAAATGCTGGCACTGAACATCCTCTCGACCTTCAACATCGGCAAGAACTGGCACGGCGTCGCACAGGCCAAGGCAGTGATCTTCTTCCTGCTGGTTGCAGTGCTTGCTCTGGCGCAGCTCCGGTTTACCCGCTCCAAGGAGGTACAGCAATGATTAAGAAACGCCGCAGCTTCGGCAGCACAATCCTGACTTTTGTCTTTGTCCTGATCTGCGCGACGTGGCTCATCCCCATCGTTGTCGTCCTGTTCAATTCCTTCAAGGACAACTCCGCGATCAATATGGAGACCTTCGCCTTTCCAAATAAGGAGAGCTTCGTCGGCTTTGCCAACTATATCAAGGGCATGACCTTCGGAAACTATCCTTTCTATAAATCCGTACTGTTCAGCCTGATCATTACGGTACTGTCTACCTTCCTGATCCTGCTGTGTACATCCATGTCCGCGTGGTATATCTCACGCGTGGGCAGCCGTGTTGCCAAAATGATCTATTTCCTCTGCGTCTTTTCCATGATTGTTCCCTTCCAGATGGTGATGTTCACACTGACGACCACTGCCGATCGGCTCAGGCTGAATACGCCGTGGACAATCCCCATTGTCTATCTGGGCTTTGGCGCGGGACTTGCCGTTTTCATGTTTACCGGCTTTGTCAAGAGCCTGCCTCTTGAGATTGAGGAGGCGGCCGCTATCGACGGCTGCGGCCCCATCCGCACCTACTTCTCCGTAGTGCTGCCCATGCTGAAGCCGACGCTGATCTCCGTGGGGATTCTGGAGGTCATGTGGATCTGGAACGATTTCCTGCTGCCTTACCGCGTGCTGGACATCAATGACTACAAGACCATCCCCGTACACATCCAGTATCTGCAGGGGAGCTACGGCTCCGTCGATCTGGGCGCGACCATGGCGGTCATCATGCTGAGCATCCTGCCGATTATTATTGTGTATCTGTTCTGCCAGAAGCACATCATCAAGGGCGTCGCCGCCGGCGCCGTGAAGGGCTGAGACGATGACCATCAAGGATCTTTCCCGTGAAACCGGATATTCCGTCGGCACCATCTCCCGCGTGCTCAACAACCATCCCAACGTCAGCGAAAGGGCGCGGCGGGAGATCCTGCAGGCGGTGCAGCGTTCCGGCTTTGAGAGAAACAAAAACGCCAAGAACCTGAAGCAGCAATATGGAGACGGGATCCTTGCGGTGGTCACCGGTACCTCAAACGAGCTGTTTTCCCGCATGATCGAGCGCATCCAGCACACCCTGTCCGGCACCCGCTATCCGCTGACGGTGGATTACGTGGATGAGGATGCCGATCCCGTTCTGAAGGCGATACAGCTCAGCCGGGAGAAAAAGCCGCAGGGTCTGATCTTCCTCGGCGGCGACGTGCGGCTGTTTGAAAAGAGCTATGGGCAGATTTCTCTGCCCGGCGTCGTATTAACGACCGATGTTTCCTCGCTGCATATGCCGAATCTCTCCTCCGTTGCGACGGACGACGTCTCGGCTGCGGAATGCGTCGTGGAGCATCTGATCGCCAACGGACACAGGGACATCGGAATCATCAGCGGCGATCAGGACTGTTCCGGCCCCTCCCGGCTGCGTCTGGAGGGCTGCCTGCGTGCGCTCGCGCGCCACGGCCTGTCCCTGCCGGAGGAGCACCGCGCCACCGCGCGCTATGCGCTTGAGGACGGCTATGCCGCCGCGCAGCGCCTGCTCGACCATCCGCCGCTGACCGCGATCTTTGCAATGTCGGACGTTATGGCCTTCGGCGCAATCCGCGCGCTCTACGACCGCGGCTGCCGCGTACCGGAGGACATCTCCGTCGTCGGCTTTGACGGGCTGGAGATGTGCGCCTACTGCATGCCGAAGCTGACCACGGTTCAGCAGTCCGTCAACCGGATCGCGGACCGCGGTGTACGGCTCCTGCTGGATCATATTGAGAAGCAAACTCCAGCGCGGCATGAGACCGTTCCCTTTGTCCTGACCCGTCGGGAGAGCGTCCGGTCTCTGAGCCAAATTCCAACAGAAAGACTGAAATGACCATGAGAAGTTCCGGAATTTTGATGCACATCTCCTCGCTGCCCTCGCCCTACGGAATCGGCACCTTGGGCAGGGCCGCGTATGAATTTGCAGATTTTCTTCACAGGGCGGGCCAGCATTACTGGCAGATTTTGCCGATCGGCCCGACCAGCTATGGCGACAGCCCCTATCAGAGCTTCAGCACCTGTGCGGGCAATCCCTATTTTATTGATCTGGACCTGCTGCAGGAGGACGGTCTGCTCCTGCGGGAGGAGATTGACGCGGTCGACTGGGATGCCCATTCCCGGCGCGTGGACTATGGCTTTCAGTACAGCGTCCGCTTCGATCTGCTCTATCGCGCTTATTTGCGCGGCAGAGACCGGGACGATCAGGCCGTGCGCGAATTCCGCGCGGCAAATCCCTGGGTAGAGGAGTACGCGCTCTATATGGCCGTCAAGCGCAGCCGCGGCATGAAGTCGTGGGAGCACTGGCCGGAGGAGATCCGCTTGCGCCGCCCGGGCGCGGCGGACACCTACGCCACCGTGCTGGCGGAGGATGTGAATTTCTTCATCTATCTGCAGTTCCTCTTCTTCTGCCAGTGGGACCGCCTGCGCGATTATGTGCATGGCCTCGGCATCCGCATCATCGGAGATCTGCCCATCTATGTACCCTATGATTCCTGCGACGTGTGGGCAAATCCGCAGCTTTTCCAGCTCGATGAGGCCGGCCTGCCCACCAGCGTCGCGGGCGTGCCGCCGGATTATTTCAGCGAGGACGGACAGCTCTGGGGGAATCCCCTGTACGACTGGGAGCGGATGCGACAGGACGGCTATCAATGGTGGATGCAGCGCATCGCCGCGGCCGGACGCCTGTTTGACGTCATCCGCATCGACCATTTCCGCGGTTTGGAGAGCTACTGGGCCGTGCCCTACGGAGACGTCAACGCGCGCGGCGGCCGCTGGGTCAAGGGGCCGGGGTACGATTTTATCAACGCCGTGCGCCGTACCTTCCCTGATCTCAACCTGATTGCGGAGGATCTGGGCTATCTGACGCCGGAGGTCATCAAGCTTCAGCGCGACTCCGGCTATCCGGGCATGAAGGTGCTGGAATTCGCGTTTGATCCCCGGGAGCCGAGCAACTATCTGCCCCACCGCTACACGCCCAACTGCATCTGTTACAGCGGCACGCACGACAACGAGACGCTGGCACAGTGGATGCAGAAGGCTTCGGACGAGATGATCGGATATACGCTGGAGTATCTCGGACTGCATGACCGCTCGGAGTGCGTCTGGGGCATCCTGCGCGCGGGCATGGCGAGCGTGGCGGATACCTTCATCGCACAGATGCAGGACTATCTGGAGCTGGGCGAGGAGGCACGGATGAACGAGCCAGGCACGCTCGGTACGAAAAACTGGAGCTGGCGCGTGGATGCGAAGCAGCTCACCGGCGAGCTGGCGGATCGGATTGCCCGTATGACGAGGCTCTATGAAAGATAAACAGCAGGGATGCCATCCGGCATCCCTGCTATTTTGTTCCGGCCCGCAGCTTTTCCGGCAGCTCCGGATCCGGGGTGACAATCACCGTCTGATAGCGGTCGTACACCACCATGCCGGGCTTGGCGCCGTTGGGCTTGCGCAGATTGCGCACCTGCGTGACGTCCACCGGCACATTCTGTCCGTTTTTTGCCTGCGAATAAAAGGCAGCGAGCATTGCCGCCTCCGTGACCGTCCGATCGGGCGGACGCATGCCGGCGCAGGCGATGATCACATGCGTCCCGTGGAATTTCTGGATGTGCAGCCACAGGTCGTCCTTGCGCGCGGTTTTCATGGAAAGCTGGTCGTTCTGGCGGTTATTCCGGCCGACAAAAATGCGGTAGCCGTCGCCGGACACGAATTCCATCGGTTTGGAGGGCGGCAGCTTCGGCTGCTTTTTGCGGTCCGCCGGACGGAGATAGCCGCCGGCTTCCAGCTCCTGCCGGATCTCCGCGAGGTCGGCTTCGCTCTCCGCGCGGGAGAGCTCGTCAAGCACTGCGGCCAGATATTCCGCCTCCGCCTCCCCTTGGGCGAGCTGCTGGGTGAGGATTTTTTCGGCGGTTTTGGCCTTGGCGTACTCTTTATAGAATTTCGCGGCGTTCTGCTGGGGGGAAAGCTCCGGCTTCAGCGGGATTTCGATCAGCGGAGCGTCGGCTTCATAGAAATTCTCCGCCCGCAGCAGCGCTTGTCCGCGTGTGATGGCGTGCAGGTTCGCCGTGACGATGTCGCCCATGCGGCGAAGCTGCTCCCGGTTGAGCGTGGAGTCGCGTTCCCTGCGCTGCAGCTCCAGCTTGCGCAGAACGCGCTCGTGCAGCGTGGTGACGGTTTTGCGCAGCGTCTGGGATTTCTGACGCATCCGCTCGGCGCGGTCGGTCTGCGTGTAAAAGCGATCGAGCAGCTGCGAGAAGGAGCCGCAGCGGGTTTCCTCCATGAAATCACCGTATTGCAGAATCTCCCGGTAAGAAAACTCTGCGGGAACGCCGCCGCGCAGCAGCAGTACGGGCGTAAAGCTGTCCATCGAGGCAAACTGCGCCTCCAGAAACGCCGCCAGCGCCGGCAGGAAAAGACCGGCCAGCGGCGTGTCCGTCGCACCGGTGAAACGGAAGCACAGCTCCCGCGCGATCAGCGGCGAGATGCCCGCGAAGGTGCCCAGCAGCCATTGATCCAGCCGCCGTCCCGGCTCGGTGGCGGACAAAAGGACGGCGATCTCCGCTTCGTCCGTCTCCTGCGGGATGCGCTTGTCCTGCCGGGGAGGATCGCGGTAAAACAGGCCCGGCAGGACCTGCCGCTGCTCGGACATTTCAAAGTCCACGCGACGCAGGCAGTCGAGGATGCGTCCCTCGGCGCCCGTCAGAATCAGGTTGGAATTGCGCCCCATCAGCTCCAGAATCAGCGACTTCCGGCAGGGGATACCCATTTCGTCCGTGCAGTCGAAGATAAGCGAGACGCTGCGCTCGGCGGGCGGCTGCTGAATCTCCTGCAGGCGGCCGCCGGTCAGGTGCTTGCGCAGAAGCATACAGAACATGGGCGGCTGCGCGGGATTCTCAAAAGAGGCTTCCGTCAGGTGGATGCGGGGGCGGTTGACGTTTGCGGAGAGCAGCAGCTTCCCGCGTCCGCGCAGATGCAGAAGCACCGTATCGCGCGACGGCTGCTGGATCTTATCGACCCGACTGCCCAGCAGGGGCCGAAGCTCCCTTATCACGGCAGTGAGGAAAATGGCGTCAAAGGGCATGGGGAACCTCCGTCAGCTTCAGAAACAGCTCGTTTGCGCGCTCCATCCTGCCGAGCAGGAAGAGCGCACCGAACAGCGCCTCCAGCCCGGTGGCTCTGGAATACTGGGCGGGCGTGGCGTTTTTCGGAATTCCGTGGGGGTGGGCGTTGCGCCCGCGGCGGTAATAGGCGGCCTCCTCCTCGGTCAGAAGGGGAAGCAGCTTTTCGGCCAGCTCCGCCTGCGCCCCTGCGCAAACCTGCGCGACAGTGTCCCTGTGCAGGCGACCGTTAGTGCAGCCGCCGAGCATGCAAAGCCTGCTGCGCACCAGCAGCTCAAAGACCGCGTCTCCGATGTGCGCCAGAGCCAGCGCGGACATGGCGTTGACCTGCTGCGGAGTCATATTGGGCTGAAAATAGTTCTGCAAATCGATCATCCTAACATTATTTCTGCGATTATTCTGCGAATATCATACACCGGTGCGCGTTAAAATGCAAGCAGAGGAGTACCAAAGGCCGGAATTCTGCGTGAAACAGACAAATGTCCTCAAAGGAATGACAGATTCTGGTTGACATTTCCGGTTTTGCGGAGTAATATGTAGGGAAAGAACTCCGAAAGGAAGAAGCGCGTATGAAACCCTATGCACAGTACACAAAGCAGGAGAGAACCGAAGAACTGACGGCTCTGCGGGAAAGGCTGCAAAGCTATCAGGCCCTGAAGCTGAACCTCAATATGGCGCGCGGAAAGCCCTCGAAGGCGCAGCTCGACCTGGTCAGCGACCTTCTGACCGTGCTGACCGACCCTGCCGACTGTATGGACGGCGGCATCGACGCGCGCAACTACGGCGAGCTGTCCGGCCTTCCTTCGGCAAAGAAGCTTTTTGCGGAGCTGCTTGGCACGAAGCCGGAGGAAATCCTCGTCGGCGGCAACGCCAGCCTGAATTTAATGTATGATCTGATCGCAAAGGCATGGACGCACGGCCTGAAGCATTCGCCGCGCCCCTGGTCGCAGGAGCCTGTCGTGCGCTTCCTCTGTCCCGCGCCCGGCTATGACCGGCATTTCAAGATTTCCGAAAGCTTCGGCATGGAGCTGATCTGCATCCCCATGACGCAGACCGGCCCGGATATGGACGCGGTCGAGGCCGCCGTGAGGGACCCGGCCGTCAAGGGCATGTGGTGCGTGCCGAAGTATTCCAACCCCGACGGCATCGTCTATTCCGAAGAGACGGTCGATCGCATTGCCGCGCTGCGTCCGGCTGCGCCCGACTTCGCTCTGATGTGGGACAACGCCTACTGCATCCACGAGATCTACGGGGAGTTTATCCCGTTTCGGGATATGCTGTCTGTCTGCCGCGCGCAGGGCAACGCCGATATGGTCTATGAATTTGCCTCGACGTCGAAGATCACTTTCCCCGGCGCGGGTGTCGCGTGCATGGCGGCCTCGGAGGAAAACCTGAAATATCTGCTGTCTCTGCTCAGCTTCCAGACGATCAGCTACGACAAGGTCAACCAGCTCCGGCATGTGCGCTATCTGAAGGACAGGACGCACACGCTTGCGCTGATGCGGAAGCATGCGGGCCTCCTGGCGCCCAAGTTTACCGCGGTGCTGGACGCGCTGGAGCGCGAGATTGCGCCGCTGGACATCGCGCGCTGGACGCGGCCGAAGGGCGGTTACTTCATTTCCTTCTACGCCATGCCGGGCACGGCAAAGCGTGTGCTGGCGCTGTGCCGCGAGGCGGGGGTGACGATGACACCCGCGGGCGCGACCTTCCCCTACGGCGTCGATCCGCAGGACAGCAATATCCGGATTGCCCCCTCCCTGCCTCCGGTGGAGGAGCTGCGGCAGGCCATGGAGATCTTCTGCCTCTGCGTGAAGATTGCCGCGCTGGAAAAACTGGAGCAAACCCTGTAAATCGTGAGAAACGGCGGCCGGGCCGCCGACGGAGACATAAAAACGATGAAACGCAATATCCGGCAGACCCTTTTTCCGCTGCTGGCGGCCATGATCTGGGGTGCTGCTTTTTCCGCCCAGAGCCTTTGCTCTGCGCATCTGGGACCTTTTACCATCAATACGCTGCGGTTTTTCATCGCATTTCTGGTGCTGCTTCCGGTGTGCCTGCTGCGCAGGCGCGGCGGATGGGGAACATGGCGTGACATCCTTCTGGGCAGCCTTTGCAGTGGCGCCGCGCTCTTTGCCGCTTCCAACGCGCAGCAGTTCGGGCTGGGAAGCGGGGCCTCCGCCGGAAAGGCGGGCTTTATCACCGCACTGTATATCGTTCTGGTTCCGATCGCCGGCGTTTTTACGAAGAAAAAAAGCTCCGTGCGCCTCTGGCTGGCGGTTGCCGTCGCGGTTGCCGGAATGTATTTCCTCTGCATCAGCGACGGATTTTCCGTCGCGCTCTCCGATCTCTGCCTGCTTGCCTGCGCGGTACTCTTCACGGCGCAAATCCTGGCGGTGGATTACTTTGTCCGGAAGGTGGATGGCTTCGTGCTGTCCTGCGGGCAGTTTCTGGTCGCGGCGCTGCTTTCCTCGATCTTCCTGTTTACCGGGGAGACGGTGACGGGAGAGGGGCTTCTGGCCTGCCTCTGGCCGCTGCTGTATATCGCGGTGTTTTCAAGCTGCGTGGGCTATACGCTGCAGATTCTGGCGCAGAAGGACGGCAATCCGGTGCTGGTTTCCCTGCTGCTGAGTCTGGAATCCTTCTTTGCCGCCGTATTCGGCGCGCTGCTGCTGCACGAGCGGCTGACCGGCCGCGAGCTGCTGGGCTGCGGACTGATGGTTGCCGCCATCATTCTTGCGGAGCTGCCCGCGCGAACGGGCAGAAAGGGTGGGAAGTCCGTCCCGCCGCAGGCAGAGGAACCGATGCGGTGACGGAACTCGGCGGCAAATTGCCGGATTCCGCTGAGACGGTCATTAAAAAAACAGGCATCCGTATATTCCATACGGATGCCTGACTGTTTTAGCGGCTATAAGACCTGATTCCTTGCAAGCTGGGTGTTGCGGTAGGCGGGGTCGTTCGTCACCTCGCGGAGAATCCTGATCTCCTGCGGCGCGTCAACCGCCTCCTCCGGCGCGGGCAGCGCCGCGCGCATGATGGCGCGTTCGGCGGAAAAGGGATAGATGTCAATTTCAAAACGTCTGTCCCTGTAAGTAAAGCGGTATTTGACCTTATGTACGGCATGCAGGCTGACGTCGCCTTCCATCAGGTACTGAATGTACTCCTTGCTGGAGATGGGCTTTTCCGTCTCCCACTGGCCGTCGTCCGTGTAGTGCTTCTCCGTATAGAAATAGAGATACTCATTGCCGTTTTTCTGCTGGCGGATGCGCCGGACGATGTTGGGACTGGTCTGGGAGAGATAGGTCTGCATCATGTCGATGCCCGCGGCGTGGTACTTTTCCGTCAGAGCCTTCACATCCGGCATCTCGATCAGATACTTATGCCAGACTTCCTCCGGCATGGGCTGGCCGATGGCCTCATAGATGGCCCGCAGGCCGCGGGCGATCTTATCCTCAAAATCGACGGAGTTGTCGATGACCTTCAGATTCGGATAGGCGGACCAGGCGCGCAGTGTCAGGTCATCCTTCTCCCGGGCGACGTCCAGCGGCTCATAACGCGCTTCGTTGCCGTAGTTGTAGGCGAACTCCGCGCCCTTTGCGCAGGAAACCAGATGCAGTACCGCGTCGTAGCCGGAGATCACCTCATCCTCGGTTTTGCCGAAGCTGGCGAGAACCTCACGGAATTCGTCGTCGCTGATGTAGGCCTTATCGTCCAGCAGCGCGCGGTCGTAGATCACAAGAACGTTTTCCTCCGGCACCATTTCGGCGGCTTTCAGCGCAAGCTGCTCCTTGTGGAGCTGATCCGCGATGACGAAATACTGGAAATCCAGCATCGAAACGCAGTTGCCGAAAGGCTTGATGCCGAAGCCGGAGATCAGCTCCGTAGCGGTTTCGGGGATGGTAATGACCTTCCAGCCTTCATCCTGCTTGAATTCTTTCAGAATCCGGCTGATCAGGGTGGTTTTTCCGGCCGCCGGCCCGCCGGTGAGGACGATGCGGGTGATTTTCTTTGCCAAGCGGATCGCTCCCTTGCGTTCATTTGATTCTATTTTATCATTTTATATATGTATTTGCAAGTGCGTCCAGAATTTCTCCTGCCGGATTCGGCCAAATCCCGGCAGAAAAGAAGAAATTTCCGCATATTGCGATGCAAATGGAACATTTTACGGCCGCTGTCGTCAAAAAATACGATCATACAGGAAAATTCGGTTTCCACCGATGCAGAGTTTTTCTTGCGTACGGGGAGATTTCATGATATGATAGTCCAAAAGGAGGCGGGGGCTATGAGAGAAAGCGACCAGGAATGGAATGAGGAGATGGCTCCTGCCGGGGAGCAGACGCCTCCCGAAGAAGATCTCCCGCAGGACGACTGCCCCACGGGGGTCTATGAACCGGTTTCCCAGCCTGTGGCGACGGCGATTGCGGTAGAAGAACCGGCGGAGGAGCCGGCGCCGGAGGAAGAACCCGCGCCGCAGGAACCCCTGCGGGAGGAAAAGCCGAAGCGGGATCTGCACAACCTGTGGCTGGCTTTGAAGATTGTGAAGTGGGTTTTTTTTGTCCTGCTGACCGTGGCGCTGGTAGCGGGCTTCGCAGTGGGCTATCTGACGATCACCGAGTACCGTCCGGCGTATTCCGAAAATCCGGAGCGGGGCAACTATAATACGGATCAGGCCGTTCCCGCGCGGACGCTGCGGATTCTGACGCTCAACACGGGCTACGGCGCCCTCGGACGGGAAGCGGACTTCTTCATGGACGGCGGGAAAAGCGTCAATCCGGCGTCCGAGGAGCTGGTCAGAGAGAATATGCTCGGCATAGAGTCGATGCTTCGCTCCGCCGACGCGGATATTCTTCTCCTGCAGGAGGTGGATACCGGCTCGAAGCGCTCCTTCCAGCTCAACCAGTGGAGACAGTATGAATATGATCTGGGGAACTATGAAAGCCGCTATGCGCTGAACTATTCCTGCAGATATGTGCCTTATCCGCTGCCGACCATAGGCGAGGTACATTCCGGCCTTGCGACCTTCAGCCGGTTTGACATTGCCAGCGCCACGCGATACAGCCTGCCCTGTCCCTTCGAGTGGCCCGAGCGGGTTGCGAACCTGAAGCGCTGCCTGCTTGTGACGCGGCTGCCCGTTGAGGGGAGAAGTGAGGAAACCAAGAAGCAGGAGCTGGTCATTGTCAATCTGCACCTGGAGGCCTATGACGACGGCGAGGGCAAAGAGGCACAGACGCAGCTTCTGTTGCAGATTCTGCAGGAGGAATATGAAAAGGGCAACTATGTCATCGCCGGGGGCGATTTCAATCAATGCTTCCCCGGTACGCAGCAGCGTTATCCGCTGAAGGAGACCTCCAATTGGGTGCCCGGCGTTCTTGGGGAGCTGCCTGCGGGTTGGAGCTATGCCTATGACGCCTCCACGCCGACCTGCCGCCTGCTCAACCAGCCTCTGGATGAAACGAGCAGCCTGACGCAGTACTATGTGATCGACGGCTTTATCGTCTCCCCCAATGTGAATGTGGTCAGCGTGCGGACCGGCAACGAAGGCTTTGGCTTCACGGATCACAACCCCGTTTTGCTTGAGATTGAGCTCCAGTAGGGCAGAGCCGTAGGCGCAAAGGCCCTATGAAAAGCGAATATTCGGGAAACTCTGAATCAATCCCCTGTGGTGGACGA
>CAJMQR010000003.1 GCA_905215665.1 uncultured bacterium
GAAACAGCCGGGGTGCTGATATGCATCACCGATACACAGGTTCGCCCCGTGTCAGAGAAATGATACCATACGTCTGCTCACGCAGCAGAAGGATCAATAGTTTGCGGCGCTGATCTCAAAATAGCTCTGCGGATGGGCGCACACAGGGCAGACCTCCGGCGCTTTGGTGCCGACGACGATATGCCCGCAGTTACGGCACTCCCAAACCTTCACTTCGCTCTTTTCAAAGACGGAAGCGGTCTCAACATTCCTGAGCAGGGCGCGATAACGTTCCTCATGGTGTCTTTCAATCTCGGCTACCATACGGAATTTCTTCGCCAGCTCCGTAAAGCCTTCTTCCTCAGCCGTTTTGGCAAAGCCGTCATACATGTCGGTCCACTCATAATTCTCGCCGTCGGCGGCCGCGGCAAGGTTTGCAGCGGTATTGCCGATACCGTTCAGTTCCTTAAACCACATTTTTGCATGCTCGCGCTCGTTTTCCGCGGTTTTCAAAAAGAGTGCGGAGATCTGCTCATAGCCTTCCTTCTTGGCAACGGAAGCAAAGTAAGTATACTTGTTTCTCGCGCCGGACTCTCCGGAAAAAGCGGCTTCCAGATTCTTCTCGGTCTGCGTGCCCGCATACTTGTTCGTGGGAAGCGCCTCAAGGCTGTCTCCTGTCGCGCCGCAGCGGGGGCATACCGGAGTCTCGTTCGCTTCAAAGACCTCCTTGCACAGTTTGCATTTGAACTTTTTCATTGTTTTTACCTCCAAATTGATTTTATTTTCTAAGCAGTACAGGATGCCGGTGAATTGAGTCATCTCCCGTCCGTTGTCACAGGTTAGGGGCAGGCAATGGGCGGAAGGATTTCCCTTTATTCTTCGTTCCAAGGCTCTTCACCTTTATTCCCCACTCTTTTTTCTGCAGTCGGGACACAGGCCCTCAAAAATCAGGCGGTGCCGGTGAATCTGAAACCCTGTCTCTTCTTCGATCTGCCCGTCATACTCTGCGTGGTAGGACAAGGGAGCGTCAAAAACCCTGCCGCATCCCGTGCAGAAAATATGATAGTGGCGGTCACAGCGGGAGTCATACCGGTCCGCCGCAGGCACCTTGACATTTGTGATCTCCTCATTTTCGGAGAGGATTCCAAGATTGCGGTATACCGTTCCCCTGCTGATTTTGCCGTCTATGGCGCGCACATCCAGATAAATCTGGTCGGCGGTCGGATGGTCACATCTCGCGGTAACCGCGTCCAGAATGATCCGGCGCTGTTTTGAATTGCGTTGCTTTTTCATGGGAACCTCATAATATTAGGACTTATTACTAATATAGCAGAGAATTTCAAAATTGTCAAGAATTTATGGCCACTGCAATACAAAACTTCCCGGCGCGGGCCTGAGGTCCGTGCCGGGAACGGCTGGGACTATATCAGTTGGCCGGGGAGCTTGCGCTTTTCTTTGGGTGGGAACTGCCGGTCAAACGCTTCGGCCTCCGCATCGCTCACAAAGTATCCGTCCGGATCCCGGTATGTGCCGGAAACCCCGTCCAGAAACCCCGGAATCAATTCGGCAATCAGAAAGTAGTCCGCTCCCGGATCATCCGCATAGCGGATGCCCCTGTTTTTTGCGATGGTAAAGCCGGATTTGCCGTAGAATCCGATATTCCCCGTGATGGCAAGAGCGCCGCAGCCCATTTCCTTCGCTTTCTCCATCGAATGGCGAAGCAGCACCGTTCCATACCCCTGACGCTGATACTCCGGCGCAATGCTGATCGGTCCGAAGGTCATGATCGGGATTTCTTTTCCTTCGTCGGTGAGAATCATCGAGCGCGCATACATCACATGCCCGATCAGGGTTCCCTCCCTTTCCATGACCAGATCCAGTTCGGGAACAAAGTCCGGACGGCTCCGGTAACAGTGCAGCACATAATGCTCGGTGCAGCCCGGGCGGTAAACATTCCAGAAGGCTTCCCGCGTCAGGAGCTCCACTTTACGCCAGTCACTTTCGGTCTCCCTTCGGAACGTGACCGTCTGCGCAATTGCTCTCTCAGACATCTGCCGGAGCGGTTGTTCGGATGCAGCGGACAGAAATAAGTTTTTCATTGTATGATAAATCCTTTCTTAATAATTATAATCAGAAAAGATCTACCACAATCTCCAAGGTGTTGTTTCTTTTCAAACAGCATTCTCCAAAAATGAATTCAGACGTATCGTCCGATAAACAGTATAGCACGCTTTTTCTTAAAAAACAAGTTTCCGGCTTCTGCAAATTTCTCAAAACGGCCTTTTGGGCTCTCCGGCGGTCCGCCCTTTCCGGGTAAGGAAACCGGGCGGATAGATTCCCTATCCGCCCGGAAGGGTGAGAAACTCCATTTCACCGTCGGAACTGTTCGATCCTCAAATCTCCTGATAAACCAACGCTCCGTAGAGGAAGCGAAAATGTATCACCTTTCTGTCCGGGCCTTCATTGCCGCCTCATCTGGCGTAAAAACAGCAGCACCGCCGCGGCGAACGCAGCCGCCGCATAGCCCATGATCCACCAGATATGCGGAAAAATCCCCGCAGAATTTCCTGCCAGAACAGCTTTTTCCAGGGCCACGGCATGAACATAGGGCAGAAAATTTGCTATCTTCTGGAAAGCTCCGCCGATCAGCGAGAGGTCAAACCATGCGCCGGAAAGCCATGCCGTCAGCGTTGTCAGCAGCGCGCCGCAGATTCCCCCAACCTGCTTGGTGGAGAGGATGCTGCCGAAAAGGAGTCCCAGCGCGATAAAAAACAGAGACACCGGCAGAACAAACAGCACCGCATAGACGACGGTCACAGTCGCGGGAAGCCCCAGCAGAAGCGCGACAAGGTAACAAACCGCGCCCTGCGCCACCGAAATGGGCAAAAGCGGCAGCGCATAGCCGAAAATGAAATCCGCAGCGGTGAGCGGCGTGGTATACAGTCTTTGCAGCAGGGCGGTCTCCCGATCCTTGGCAATCAGCGTCGCGGAGAAGAGCGTCATGAAGGAAAGGCCGAATACGGTAATGCCGGGCGTCAGCGTTGCGATCTCAAAAATACTGACCGGGGCATTGGCCTGAATCGCGCTCATCAACAGTAGCAAAATAACCGGAAAGCCCAGGCTGAATGCCACCGTCAGCGGATCGCGCAGGATCTCCTTGACGTTCCGCCCCGAAAATGCAAGCAGTTTCATTGTCTCTCCCCCTTCACGATTGCCACGAAAGCTTCCTCGAATTTTTCCGTACCTGTCTGCGTTTTTAAGCTCTCCGCCGTTCCCAAGGCGAGCAGTCGGCCGTCTTTCATAATACCAATCCGGTCGGACAGCGCCTCCGCTTCCTCCATGTAGTGAGTCGTCAGGATCATTGTAATCCTGCCCTTCATGCTGCGGATAATGTCCCAGAGATCGCTGCGCGCCAGCACATCCAGTCCGAGCGTCGGCTCGTCCAGAAAGAGGATTTCGGGTTCGCTGATCAGAGCCATGGCAATGCTCAGACGCCTTTGCCAACCGCCGGACAGCTTGCCGGCCTTCCTGCCGAGAACCTCTGTCAGGTCAAACCGTTCGGTAAGTTCCTCAAGCTTCCGCTGCTGTTTTTCTCTGGAAAAACCATGGACACCGCACATCAGTGCCAGATTCTCCTTTACCGTCAGGCCAGAAGCGACTGCGGTCTCCTGCGGCGACACGCCGATGATACTCTTGACCTCCGCCGCATCTCTCACGATACTCCTGCCCAGCAGAAAGGCGTCGCCGCCCGTCGGTTTCGTCAGGCAGGAGAGCATCTTGATCGTCGTCGTTTTTCCCGCGCCGTTGACGCCCAGCAGGGAGAACAGTTCTCCCCGCTCCACGCTCAGATCAAGGCCGTCCACGGCGGTCAGGTTCTTGTATTTTTTTGTCAGTCCCACTGTTTTGATGGCTTCCATTCCGGTTCCTCCCCATATACATTCTGTGTCTTTGCACGCCGAGCAGGATTCCCTCCGGCTTCATGCGTCCGCCCCGTTTCCGGCGGCGGAAACCGCCTTCTCGGAAAACCGGTGCTTCAGTCCCAGATAGGCGTCCGTCAGGATTTGGCTTACCGTGTCCATGTCCCACGACAGATAGGAAGTTGCGACCATGGTCGCAATCCCGTGGACATACACCCACATCTCCATGTGAAACAGAAACGCGTCCTCCCTGCCGAGACCCGTATTTCTTTGAATTTCCTCAATCAGCGGCTGTATCGAGGATGGATCCTCTGGCACCTCGTGCGAACGATCGCGCATGAACAGCAGCTTGAACAGCTCCCGTTCCTCCTTTGCAAACGCAATGTACGCCATTCCGCTGGCCTTATACGGCGGATACTGCCGGCTTGCCATGGCTTTCTGCAGGCGGCTCTGGTACAGGCGGTCGGCGGCTTTCAGAACCTCCTGCTGCACCTCCTGCATGTTCTCGAACAGGCCGAAAATCGGCTTGGCCGAGGAGCCGAGCCGCGCCCCCAGCGCTCTGGCCGTCACCGCGGAGATTCCGCTTTCTCTCGTCAGCTCCAGCGCTGCCTGAAGGATTTCCTCTCTGCTGAATTTAAACTTCGGCGGCATCTTCTTCCCTCCCAAAAAAGAAACAAAGGTTGCGCAACTGATGTTTTCTATTATATTCCCTGTTTGCCTGGATGTCAAGGACGTTTTCTTTTTTTGCGAGCGGCAGAGCTTTATCGCCTGCGCCGTGCGGTGTGCAGCGCAGGCGGGCGGACAAGGAGGGAGGCTCAGGAGTCTCCGGAGACATGGCTGCGCTTTCAGCGCACTGTTCCAGCCCGCGCCGATCTCCGCAAAAGCAGCTTCCCGAAACGTCCTTGTGATTTTTTACAGAAATGCAACCGGAGCTGCCGGAGGAACCGGCGGAAAACTGTGTGCTTTTCACAAATTTGTGATGGACAGCAAAGATTGCTTATGCAATGTGCTTGACAAATGGCATAGCCAAATATATAATGTTATTGAACCGTTAAAATAAACTGTTGAAGGACAGAAAGCGAGGTGGATACCGGATGAAAAAGCAGGTCAGTATTAAGGATGTTGCAAGAGAAGCCGGTGTATCCCCCGCGACTGTTTCCTATATCCTGAACAGCACGCCCGGGCTGTCCTTTACCCCTGAAACCCGTGAGAAAGTCATGGCCGCGGTGGAAAAGCTGCATTATGTTGCCAATCAGGCCGCAAAAACGCTTGGCTCAAGCAGAACCGAGGGAATTGTACAGTCCAAGCTGATCGGCATTGTCATCCCGCAGACGGAAAACAAGCGCCGGGAATCCCACATTATGTTTGGGAACCCCTTCTACGGCACCTTTCTGAGCGCGGTGGAGCTGGAAATCCGAAAGGCCGGGTACCATTTGATTCTTTCCGGAACAAATCCCGGACAAAGCTATATAGACATCGTTAAGAGCCGGACGCTGGACGGCGTGATCATTCTGGGCGCTTATCCTTCGGATGATGCGGCGGAATATAAAAAGTATAAAATCCCGGCGGTGCTGGTCGATTGTTACGGCAGCGGCGACAGTTTTTTCTACAGCGTCCGGACGGATGACCGGCTCGGCGGCTACATGGCAACCAGGTACCTGATTGAAAAGGGTCATCGGAATATCGCCATTGTCACCGGCGAGCTGAAAGAGCACGGCGTGAATTCCGAGCGCTACCAGGGCTATCTGGACGCGCTGCGTGAAGCGGGAATCCGCCCCCTGAAAAGGAACCTGTTTGAAGGCTATGTGGACTACCGCTATGGCGCGGAAGCGGCGCAGAACCTTGCCAAAAACTGCAGGGGTGTTACCGCGGTCTTTGCGACAGCGGATATTACGGCAGTCGGCCTGATTAACGGCCTGCACGAGGCGGGCATCTCGGTTCCCGGCGATATTTCCGTCATCGGCTTTGACGATGCGGAATATGCAAAAATGTGCTTCCCCGGGTTGACGACAATTCGTCAGAATATCATGGAAAAGGGCAGACAGGCTGCGCGTCTTATGATAGAAGCGGTGCAGAACCATGGCTTGCCCCGCGTTGAGAGAATCATTCCCATGGAATTAATCGAGAGAGGAACGGTGATGGAAGTATATGGCAATTAAGCATATGCCCAGCGGCCTTTTCCCGCATTTCGACAGCGCGTTGGAGCGCCGGCCCTTCTTTGTCAAAGCGGGAGATACGGTCCGGTTCGGCTGCCGGCTGGACGGATCTAAAGCCGCTTCCGTCCGGTTGGAGATCACGGATGATCACGGAACCCGCTCTCTCCCCGGAACGTATCACAGCACCAACGACCGGGGCCAGCGCTATTTCAGTTTTACCCATTACATAAAACAGGATGAGAAAACCTTCACCTATCGTTTCGTCACATCAGACAATGAAACCAGCAGAACCTATGAATGTCCCGTACTGCGGGAGCTCACGCTTTCCCCCGAACTTATAAAGCAGAGCGATGTGACAAACCTGATTTTCAGAACGGATACACAGGCGTACAGAATTGAGATTTCAAGCGCACCTTGTATCCGAATTATTTTATCGTCTAATTTAACCGATAAAATATATGGAAAATATGGCAAAACAGAACAATTAAACTCAATATATGAGTTCAAAGATCAAGGCGGCGCTTCCCTCTTCCGTCTTGGCACGGCATTGAAGGTGATGGTTGACGAAGAAGGCAACGCCTACAATCTTCGTCTGCATCTGGAATTCCCCGGCACTGCGGTATATGGCCTTGGAGAAAAATTCGATGCGGTGAATCAGGCCGGAAAAAAGCCCCTGAATTATGTGGTGGAGCAGTTTTCCAACCAGCAGGATAAAACCTATTTTCCAATTCCCTTTTTGTTCACGGATTCCGGCGTCAGCTTCCTGCAGAAAAACACCTACCCCTCCTCCTTTGATTTCACCGCGCCTGCGGGGGACGGCTGGATTGGTATGGAGTTGTTTGCGGTCTGCCCGAGAAGCGGCATACTCTATGAGGCGTCGGTCCACACCGGAACACCCGCGGAGCTGCTGGAAGCCTACGCCGGCGAAACCGGAAGAGCCGTTTTGCCTCCCAAGTGGGCCTTTGGCCCGTGGATGTCCTCCAACGGCTGGAACACCCAGAAGGAGGCGCTGGAGCAGCTTCGGAAAATGAAGGAAACCGCAATTCCCGCCACCGTCATGGTGCTGGAGGCGTGGAGCGATGAGGAAACTTTCTACATCTGGAATGACGCAGAATACCGGCCCCGGAAGGATGGAGGGCCCCTCCGTTACAGCGATTTTACCTTTCCGGAGGGCGGAAAATGGCCCGATCCCAAGGCTTTCTGCGACACACTGCGGGCCGACGGCGTGCGGCTGATCCTGTGGCAGATCCCGGTCATCAAATATGAAGCGGCGCCGCATGGGGAACAACTGGATCTCGATTGGGAATATGCACGTGAAAACGGACTGTGCCTGAAAAATGCGGATGGAAGCCCCTACCAGATCACGGAAATGTGGTTCGGCAATTCCATGATTCCCGATTTTACCAACCCGAAAACATGCGAATGGTGGTTCAACTGCCGCAGATATCTGGTGGAGGAGCTGGGTGTGTCGGGATTCAAAACCGACGGCGGTGAATTTCTTTTTGACCCGGACGTATATTTTGCGGACGGCCGCAGGGTCGCCGAGGCGCATAACGATTTCCCGAATCTGTATGAGGGTGCCTATCATGCGCTGCTGAAGGACAGCGGCGGTGTCACCTTCAGCCGGGCGGGCTACACTGGGGCGCAGCGCTTCCCGATCCACTGGGCCGGCGATCAGCTTTCCACGTTCTCCGAGCTGAAAGCACAATTGACAGCGGGTCTTTCTCTCGGACTGTCCGGTGTTCCCTTCTGGGGCTTTGATATCGGCGGTTTTGCGGGGGATTTCCCAACGACAGAGCTGTATCTGCGCAGCGCGGCCTTCGGCGCCTTCGCCCCGGTGATGCAGTTTCATTCCGAGCCGAGGGGCGGACAGTACTACATGGTGGAGCGGAATCACTGGAATAACGACCGCAGTCCGTGGAACATGGCGGAGGCCAATCGGGACGACAGGATCGTTCCTGTTTACAGGTTTTTTGCCAACCTTCGCATGAATCTGCTGCCCTATATCTGGCAGGAGGCGCGGCATTGCAGCGAGGCCTCCCGGCCCATGATGGCGCATCTTATATACGATTATCCGGAGGATGAATCGGTACGCGACATAGAGGACGCATACATGTTCGGCCGGCAGCTCCTGGTTGCCCCCGTCGTTTCGGAAGGCGCATCCGGCCGCGACGTCTACCTGCCGGAAGGAAGCTGGTTCGATCTCTGGACCGGAGAGGAATTTCGCGGAAAGCAGACGGTATTCTGCCCCTGTCCTCTGAACCGGATCCCTGTCTTTGTCCGCGGCGGCACGGCGATCCCTGTAAACATGAACGCAAACTTTTGCATGGGTACTCCGGATATGGACGGCGCCGTGTCCAACAACCTTGAACAATACGAGAATCTCTGCTTCCTGCTTTACGGTGCGGAGGGGACGGGCGTGTTCCGGGATGAACTGGGCAACGATATGACGCTGACCTGGAACCGGGAAGAGGAAACCATCGGCGGCAGGCTCTCCTGTCCTGTCACCGTTTTCCGGCTGGATGGCCGCGACCACGGAGCTACCGATGGCAGCCTGTTTGGCAGAGCCGTCCGCGGCGTGAGAAAGGAGAAGCTATGAACTACTATGTGACCGGCAATGAGTATGTTTCCCTGCCAACGATTCGGGAGTCCGACGGCGCAATCGAGGGCTTGAGCTTCCTGCACATGGGAGCCAAGGGAATGATCGAGCTGTGCGGCAGCGGCGAAAAGCCCCTTTTGAAACCATTTCTGCAGGTCAATCAGAAGGAAATGCCGCTTGCGAATCTGAAATGGCATCGGATGCATCACTGGATTCCGACTTTTTCCGCAACCGCGGAAGAGATGGAGCTTGACGGGGTGATTCTGGCTCCCATCGATGAGCGCGGTTTTGGCTACCGCCTGCGGATCACAAATCACGGGCAGGTAGCAACGGTCCGTTTTGGCCTGCGCGGTGCATGGGTGGAAACAAAGCACTCCGTCAACGAAAGCAAACCGGTCGAGATCCGGAAAAACCTCTATCCCAGCGGCTGGAACCACTGTCATGTGATGGATCTTCGACCCGCGCTTTCCCTGTTCGCCTTTGCGCCGATTTATACCGAGTGTCCCGACGAATGCCCCATTCAATCCTCTTTTGAAAAACAGGGCGACGAGATTCACTACTGTCTGGAGCTTTCTGCGCCTGTCGCGCCGGAGGAAAGCCTGGAGATCTGCATCTGGTTCGGGCTCGGATTTGAGGAAGTTGCAGCGGCAACCTCTGCCAAGGAAATGCTCCGTCAGGGTTTCGATGCGGAACTGGAAAAGACAGTCAACTGGCTGGCTGAGCGGGAGCGGTCAGTGGGAAGCCCCGCTCTGGACGAGATTCTCAACGTAAACCTGTTTTTCAGCTACTTCTTTGGCGGCGGAAAAACGCTGGACACGGAAGAATTCGTGCTGGTCACCTCCCGAAGCCCCCGATATTATGTCAGCGCGGCCTATTGGGATCGCGACAGCCTGCTTTGGAGCTTCCCGGCAATTCTGCTGGCGGATCCGGAAACAGCGGAGGAAATGCTCCATTATGTATTCACCCGCCAGATCCGCAACGTCGGCATCCACAGCCGCTTTATTGACGGCACCCTGCTGGAGCCGGGTTTCGAGATGGATGAGTTATGCGCGCCGGCAATCGCTCTGCTGCGTTATGTGGAGTATACCGGCAACACCGCACTCCTGCAGAAGCACTACATCAGAGACGGATTGCGCTGCATCCTGAAACGCCTTCAGAGCCGGCGTCATCCGGACGTGGCTTTGTACGAGACCTTTCTCCAGCCCACGGACGACCTGCGGGTCTATCCGTATCTGACCTATGACAACGTGCTGGTCTGGTATACACTCCGGAAGCTGGCGCGCTATTATCCTGAATATGCCGGACTTGAAGCGGAAGCGGATAGAATCATGGCGGCAATCCATGAACACTGCGTCAAGGAAAAGGACGGCAAAAAAATGTTTGCCTGGTCTGTGGATCTGAAGGGCAACTGGGATATTTATGACGAGCCTCCCGGAAGTCTCCTGCTGCTGCCGCACTATGGCTTCTGCAGTCAGGATGACGAAATCTGGAGGCACACCACGGACGTCATCCGCAGGAAGGATTACCCCTACTCCTTTGCGGATTGCCCGATTGCGGAGATCGGCTGTCCACACGCTCCGCATCCATGGGTGCTGAGCATTGCGAACAGCCTGCTCTCCGGCAAACAGGAGGAGGCCGGAAAGCATCTGGCTCTTTGCAAGCTGGACAATGGAATTGCCTGCGAAAGCGTCGATGAATATACGGGAGAAAGCGCAACGGGAGAGGCGTTCGCCACCTGTGCCGGTTTCCTGGCCTATGCCATCGACTCCGCGTTCACAGGCAGAAAAAAGAAGGAGGTGGACACTTGAGCGGATTGAGAATCACTCCATGGCGTATTGAAAGCCGGGATCTTGTCGGCCGCTCCTATCGGGAAAGCATTTTTTCTCTTGGAAACGGCTACATGGGTACCCGGGGCTACCGGCCGGATGAACGGGGAGAACATCCGGCCTGGCGTTCCACATTTCTGGCCGGCTTTTATGAATATGTAAAGCCCGGCATTACGGATCTGGTAAATCATCCGGATTTCTCGGGCATACAATTCCACCTGAACGGAATCGACAGCGAAGCGCATACGGTATCGGATTTCGTGCAAACGCTGGATCTGCGCTGCGGTCTGGCCGCATGGGAATACATACTGGAAGATCCGGCCGGAAACCGAACCCATGTGAAACAGGAGAAGTTTCTGAGTATGGCGGATCACCATACGGCTGCGATCCGCATCCGGCTGACGCCGCTCAACTGGAGCGGGCCATTGGAGCTGTCCGGCGGGATTGACGCGTCCGTGGAAAATCTGCCGGTCTCGGATGATCAGCTCACGGAGAATGTGGAGTTCGTAAAAATCTGGTCCGATGTATGGACGGAAGCCATTCCCGGCGGCGGCATTCTGACCGCAGAGACGGGAATCTCCCGCCGCCGGATCGCTCAGGTCTATCTTCTCAGCGGCGAAGGCAGCGGTGAAACCACGGCCGGCAGCAAAGGCATAACCACAACGCTCCGCGCACAGCTTGTCCGGGGAACGGCGTGGGCCTGCGAGAAGCGCGTCGCCGTAGCCTCCTTCCGGGACGGCGACCCTGAGGAGCTTGTCAGGAAAAAGGCCGAAGCACTTGGCTCGACAACCTTTGACAGGCTTCTTGAGGAATCCACCGAAGCATGGGCAAAGCTTTGGGAAGCCTCGGATGTCCAGATCACCGGCAACGATGAGTGGCAGGGTGCCATCCGCTATAACATTTTCCAGCTCATGCAGGCGATGCCTTACGGCGACCCGTATGCCAGCATAGGCGCCAGAGGGCTGACCCATGGGCGCTATAAGGGCTGCTACTTTTGGGATACGGAAATATTCATGCTCCCCTTTTTTGCCTATACACAGCCCGATGCGGCAAGAACCCTGCTGGAATACCGCTATCACACGCTTCCGGATGCCGTGGAAAGCGCGGCCAGATTCTCGGCGAAAGGCGCCCGGTATTCCTGGATGTCCTCAGATACCGGCTTTGAGCAATGCGGAACCTGGGATACCGGCTGCTGCGAAATCCACATCACAGCGGACATCGCGCATGCCATCGGACAATATGCCGCGCTGACCGGAGACAAAGCGTTTATGCGGGACTGCGGCACCGAGATTCTTCTGCAGACGGCACGGTACTGGGTAGACCGTTTCAACTATTCCGCTTCAGAGGACCGGTACCATCTTCTTTTTGTCAAGGGGCCGGATGAATACTGCGGTGTGACGGTCGATGACTTTTACACGGTCAGCCTCGCAAGAGATCACCTGACACTGGCCGCTGCGTCCGTGCAGTGGATGCAGGAAGCATATCCGCAGGTATGGGAGGCTCTGGCGGATAAAACAGGCTTCCGGCCGGAGGAGAGCGAAAAGTGGCGCGATATCTCCGCAAAGGTCGTGCTTCGCTGCGACGGGAAAAACTCCCTCTGGAAGCAGGACGCAACCTTTGATCTGCTGGAGCCTCTGGATATTCAGGCTCATAAAGACGACGACGTGCCGCTTTACCACAAGATCGGCTTCGACCGCCTCCAGCGGTATCAGGTGCTGAAGCAGCCGGCTGTGCTGATGTACATGGCGCTCTGTCCGGAAAAGTTCAGCAGGCAGGAAATTGAGGCCGCATGGGATTACTATGAGCCCAAAACCCTGCACGATTCCACCCTGAGCTTCGGAATTCACGCCTTGCTCGCCGCAAGGCTGGGCCGCGAAGAGCAGGCTGTCCGGTATTTTGAAAAATCTCTGTTTCTCGATCTGAAAAACGTCATGCAGAATACCGGCAAAGAAGGAATTCACACCGCCTCTCTCGGCGCCACATGGCAGGCTCTCGTCCTCGGCTTCGGCGGCCTGTCCGTAGATTCCGGCACTCCGGCAGTTGAAAACCGTCTGCCGGCGGGGATAGAGGAAATGCGCTACCGGATCCGTTATAAAGGCATCCCCTATCGGATTGTGCTCAGAAAAAACCGCGCTCCTGAGGTCATTCCCGAAGGTTGACCGCTATCGTTTCTTTGTCATTAACCCCTTTTGCCCCGCAGGCGGCATCCGGCCCGGGAAACGGATGTCTGTCCGCCGGATAAGACCGGAGGGGTTGATAATAAAATCTAAAAAATGGAGGAAAACGTAATGAAGAACTGGAAATCCCTGTTAGCACTGTTTCTGGCCCTGATTCTTGCTGTCGGCGTTCTGGCGGGCTGCCAGACAACGTCCCAGCCCGACGACACAAAGGCCAGCGACAATCCCTCGGACCCCAAGACGTCCGACACTCCGTCCACTGCTCCGGAGGACGACGTGTATCAGATGAAAGGCTCTGTTACCATCGCATATCCGGAAGCGGAAATCGCGGAGATTCAGCCTGTCCTTGAGGCTTTCCGCGCGCAGTATCCCAACATTGAAGTCGTGGAAGAGCCCTTCCCCGGCTCCACCGGTGGTGCATTCAACGAGTACCTGACGCAGAAAGCCGCCGCCAACAGCATGCCCGATCTCATGTGGCTGGACTGGAACGACTTTGCTCCTGAGGTCGCCAGCGGCTTCGTCATGCCTCTGGATGAGTATTTCGACGCGGATCCGGAAGCGGCATATGTTCCGAGTGGCATGACCGACCCCTATGTTTACGGCGGAAAGCTGTATGCCCTTCCCTGCCAGATGAATGCCATGGGTATCACCGTGAATCTGGATATGCTGGAAGCGCTGAACATTGAGAAGCCCAGCTATGACTGGACGGTCGCGGAGTTCATTGACATCTGCAAAAAGGCAATCACTGCGGACACCTGTGCTGCCGCCACGCTCGAGGACTGGGATCAGGTTTACTCCGCACAGGCAGACGGCCTGTTCTATCCGGCGTATGATTATGTAAACCAGTCCTTTGATTTCACCAACAAGTGGGTTCCTGCCATGAATCAGCTTGCGGAGCTGCGGGCGATCCCCGGCCTGGAAGCCTGGTCAATGCGCTTCCCCAAGAATGAGGACGGCTCCACCTCCATGGATTCCGAGTACGTTGCAAAGTTCGGCGAAGCCGGCAAGGACGACAACCACTACACCTTCAAAAACGGCATGGCTCTGCTGTGCACCAACGCCACCTGGAACGACAACTGGATGCGCGCCGAGTGCCAGGTCAACTGGGATTACTGGCCCTATCCGCGTGTGGACGAGAACACCCCCACCTACACCCCCATTCATGTGGACTGCGCCTACCTCACCAGCACCTGTGCCGACCCGGATGCAGCCTTCCAGCTTCTGAAATGGCTGACCTACGGCGTTGAGGGCAATATGCAGCGGCTGGATATCTTCGCGGCCCGTGTCGACGGTCAGACTGCCGGCGAAGACACCAAGCTCATCAAGACCTGGTTTATTCCCTGCACCCAGCATCCCGATGTTCTTGCGAAGTTTGAGCAGGCTCCCAATGTCAGCGAAGGTCTGATGGCTCTTTACAAGAGTCTGGAACATTCCATGCGCGGCGACATCAATAAGATCGTCCCCGGCTACAACAACATCTTCAACGACGAAGTCTGGTCCATGCTCAACTCCGTCCGCGAAGGCAAGGCCAATGCCGCCGATGTGGCCGGCCAGATCGACTCCATCGTCAACGCAGCACTCCAGGAGCAGCTTAAAATCTTCAACGAAAAAGTAAGCTGAACACTGTCTTTCACCATTCAAAACCCGCACGGCAGCCGGTCACCCGGCTGCCGTGCGGGGATACCCAGTATCCGGGGAGGTTCGCATCTATGAAACGTACCATTTTCATCATAGCAGGCGTATTGCTCATTCTCTGCCTTGCGGTGCTGGCAGTGTTTTCGGTGATCGTCCATCAGGAAACCGCCGGACTGCACACGGAGGATATGCTTGGCCGAACCTATCTGCTTTCTGATGAGGAAATGGCTGCCGGTCAGCTTGACTTTCAGAATGCGGTCAGCGCCAGAACCGAGTTTCCAGACGGCCTGCGGATCAACGCAGAGGAGACAAAGCAGGTTTCGCTGCGTCTGAGCGCTTCGGGAACCTACTGCCTTGCCGCCGTCTATGCTGCTCCGGAGAAGAACCTTTTTGAAAACCCTGTCGACTTCACGGTAGGAGACACAGCATTCACAAGTACGCTTTCCTTCCTGTGGGCCGATGACATTGAGCAAATCAAAACAGACCGCTACGGAAACGAGGTGCTGCCGGAGCAGTATCAGCTCCCCTATGCCGCCTCCTTCCTGAGGGAATACGAGTCTTTTTCCGGTATTCCACTGTTATTCGACTTGCCCGCCGGGGAGGTGGAAATCACCGTCCGCCCTCAGAATCAGGGGCTTCTTTTGTACGGGATTTACGCGGTCGCGCCCCAGCGGGACCTTTCCTATTCCGAATATCTCTCCACTCTGCCCTCCGACAGTCTTTATACCGGGGAGCTTCTCACTCTTCAGGGTGAAGACTACCGAGCAAAGAGCGACAGCTCCATTCGGGGAACCAACGTTCCCAATGTTTCCGTCTCTCCTCAGAGCCCCTATGTAAAGCTGATCAACGCGACTGCGGACGAATCCAACAAGGGCATGGGGCAAAAGCTTTACTATGAAGCAGAGGCTCCCGAGGACGGAATCTACTATCTGAGCTTCAAATACAGCCAGCCAAAGAAAACCGGCGGCTGCGCTTATCGAACCATTGAAATCGACGGCAAAGTGCCGTATGCGGAACTGCGGGACGTGGGCTTTCCGTATACCGGCATCAATACATATAAAAATCTAACGCTGGATACAGGCGTATATCTGACGCGCGGGATTCATGTCATCTGTCTGGAAGTCACCGCAGGGCCCATGGAAGCCCCGTATCAGGAGCTGCTGGCCGTTGTGAATGAGATCAACGACACGGGCATTGCGCTGAAGCGGATTAAGGGCAACAATTCCAACGAAAGCGCGGGGGTTGACACCAACCGCACCTGGGACATCCTGCAGTATATGCCGGATATTCTGGAGCGGCTCGAGGGCTGGTCGGCCCGGCTGACTGCGGTTTATGACACGCTGAAGGATATCGGCGGAATGGAGCCCGCTTATGTCTCCGATCTGATGCTGGCAGTTCAGAATCTGGAGCGGCTGGCGGAAAAGCCGCGGGAAATCCCGAACAAGCTGAGCCTTCTCAGCGACGATTCCAGCTCGGCGGCACAGCTTGCCGCCCTGACCCTGACGAATATTTATGAGCAGAACCTGAGTCTGGACTGCATTTATCTGCACGGAGCCGGCGAAAAGCTGCCCTCCCCTACGCCCGGCCTTCTCTCGGGCGTAGCCACCGGTATCAAGCAGTTCCTGTATTCCTTCTCTGACAACATGAATGAGACAGTGGACGTGGAAAATGAGGCGGAGGCTCTGACGGTATGGGTCAACAAGCCGTCCCAGTATGTGGAAGTGCTGCGGCAGTTGACTGCCGATCAGTTCACAGCGGACACGGGAATCGAGGTCAGCTTCTCGATCATGCCGGACGAAAAGAAGATCACGCTCGCAAACTCCACCGGCAATAATCCGGACATCGCGCTGGGGTTGAGCTACTACCGCCCCGCCGAATTTGCGATGCGCGGCATGGCCGTGAATCTGCTGGAATTCGATGATTTTCTGGACTGGTATGGAGCGGAATACAATCTTCAGGCGCTGTCGCCCATGGCTTATGAAGACGGTGTGTACGGCGCCAGCGAGACACAGGAGTTCTATGTGCTGTTTTACCGCACGGACATCCTGGCGGATCTTGGGCTGGAAGTGCCGCAGACCTGGGACGACGTCAAGGCCATGATGCCGGTGCTGCACCGGAACGCCATGAATTTCAATCTGCCGCTGGCAAACAACGTCGGCTACAAGAGCTTTGAGGCCACCGGCGGTTTTATCTTCCAAAATGGCGGCGACTACTATTCCGACGACGGCTTTTCCTCCAACTTTGGAGATCCCGACACCCTTCAGGGTCTTCGGGAGATGATAGACCTGTATCAGGTCTACGGCCTTGCGCAGAATATTCCCAACTTCTTCAATGCCTTCCGTTCCGGCAGCGTTCCGATCGGCGTATCCGGCTTTTCCACTTATCTCCAGCTTCAGGTCGGTGCGCCGGAGCTGAACGGCCGTTGGGAAATTGCTCTGGTTCCGGGGACAAAGCAGGCGGACGGCACCATCTGCCGCTATTGGTCCGCCGACGCAACCTCCTCCATGATTTTTGCAAATACCCGAAAAAAGGATGAGGCATACCGTTTTCTGAAGTGGTGGCTGTCCTCGGACACGCAGCTTAAATACGCGACGGAGCTTCAAATGAAATACGGCTCCGATTACATCTGGAACACAGGCAATCATGTTGCGCTGGCGGGTATGTCCTATCCGCTGGCCCATAAAAAGATCATTCTGGAACAGTGGTCCTGGCAGAAGGAGGCACTGCGCCATCCCGCCAGCTACATTCTGGAGCGCGAGGTCTCAAACGCGTGGATTGCCATCGTAACACAAGGCGAACCTTTCCAGGCGCGCATTGATGAGGCGACACTCGCCTCCAACCGCGAAATACAGCGAAAGCTGACCGAATTCGGATATCTGGATCAGGACGGAAACCGGCTGCGGGACTATAACATCCATCTGATTGATGACCTGATTGCAGAAAGAGAGGAGGAAGGGCATTGAAATTAAAGGAGAAGAAAAAAGCGGGGCATCCCCTCCGGCGTGCCGTATCCCCTCTGGTAAAGCACTTCAACCGCCACCCCGTGTTCTATATGCAGGCACCTTTTGTGATACTGTTCCTGCTCTTTATTGTCATCCCCGTAATTCTTGCCATTGCCCTGTCCTTTACGGACTTCAACTCCATAGAAAAGCCCAATTTTATAGGTCTGGAGAACTATATCAACATTCTGACCAACGACAATACTTTTACGGAATATGCGATCCCAAACACCATCGTATACTCCGTCATCGTCGGCGTCGGCGGCTATGTTCTTTCTTTCTTCCTTGCCTGGTCTCTGGCGCAGATTCCCAAGGGGCCGAGGACGGTCATGGCAATTGTACTCTACCTTCCCTCCATGACCGCGGGCGTCATGCTCTCAACCGTGTGGCAGGTTTTCTTTGCGGGCGACAAGGTGGGATATCTGAACGCCCTCCTTCTGAATCTGGATATCATTCAAAGCCCGATCACCTGGCTGTCGGATTCCAGATATCTGATGGTGATTATGATTATCGTCTCTTTGTGGAGCAGCATGGGCATCGGCTTTCTCTCCATGCTGGCAGGCATCCTGAACGTCAACAGGGAGCTTTACGAGGCGGCCCATATTGACGGCGTCAAAAACCGGATTCAGGAGATCATTTATATCACAATCCCGGCGATCAAGCCCCACATGATGTTCGGTGCGATCATGGCAATCGTAAACGCCTTTCAGAACGGCAGCATCGGCGTCCAGCTTTCCGGCGCAAATCCGACGCCCGGCTACGCCGGACAGCTTCTGGTGACCCACGCGGATGAATATGCCTTTGTCCGTTATGAAATGGGATACAGCGCGGCACTCTCTGTAATCCTTCTGATCATCGTCTGGGGCGTGTCTCAGATATCCAAGAAGCTCTTCGCGGAAAAGGGGTGAACGGTATGAGAAGATCCAAACGCCTGCAGATTATCGGCATCAATCCAAAGCATTTTGACCGCTCCCAGATCAAGTTTTTCCTGTATCTGATTCCGGTTACGATCCTGATGGGGCTTCCCATCGTATTCATCTTCTTCAACGCCTTCAAGCCGCTTGATGAGCTGCTCAATTATCCCCCGAAATTCTATACTCTGCGTCCGACCCTTCAGAACTTTCAAAACCTCATGGCAACCTCTGCCAACAAGGCAATCCCCATGAGCCGTTATCTCTTCAACAGTATTCTGACCACGCTGGCAGTCGTATTCTTTACCCTGATCATCACGACCATGGCGGCCTACTGCATGTCCAAGAAGAACTACCGTCTGAAAAACTTCCTCTTCGGCATCAATGAAGCTGCCTTGATGTTCGTTTCCGCCGCAGTCGCCATCCCCCGATACATCATCATAAACCGTCTGGGGCTGGTTGACAGCATATGGGTTCACATCATCCCCCTGCTTGCCATGCCCGTCGGGCTGTATCTTGTCAAGCAGTTCATCGACGATCTGCCGGACGAGATGATCGAGGCGGCCCGGCTGGACGGAGCAGGCGACTTCTACATTCTGCGGAAAATCGTCCTGCCAAACATCAAGCCCACGCTGGCAACCGTCGCGATTCTCGCCTTCCAGGCCTCCTGGAACAGCATGGAGGCGTCCAACTATTATATCAACAATGAGGCCCTGAAAAGCTTTTCATTCTATATGTCCACGCTGACGCAGTCCTCCGGCAATGCGAACGCCATGGTAGGCCAGCTCGCAGGCAACGCGGTTGCCGGGCTGGGCATGCAGGCGGCGGCAACACTGATCATGTTCCTGCCGAATCTGATTCTGTTTATCATCCTCCAGTCCCGGGTCATGAATACCATGTCCCATTCCGGTATGAAGTAGGGAGGGCTGCGCTGTGAAACGAAAACGCGTAACGGCGGCACTGCTGTGCATATGCCTTCTGTTTGTATTCCTTCTCAACGCGCTTCCCGCGCATGCGGTGGAAGGAACCTCATACACATACACGCTCTCTGCCGACCGGTCAGACTTTATTCCCACCATGGACGCTTACCTGCCCGCCGGCGTCTATCTTCTTGAGGCCGGGCTGAACTCCCCGGAGGATCTGTTCCTCTGCGGGCGGGAATTGTATATCGCAGATACGGGCAACAAACGGATTGTTGTCTATTCGATGGATACCGGAGAGATTGACACCTTCGGTGAAAATGAACTGGTCAAGCCGACCGGCGTCAGCGTTGACGCGAACGGATATATTTACGTTGCGGATTATGGAGCGGAGCAGGTCGTAATCTTTGCGCCGGACCACAGCGTATCCCGCTGTCTGACCCGTCCGCCGGAAATCTACTACGGAACAAGTCCCTATAAGCCGCAAAAGGTAGATCTCGACAGCTACGGAAACCTCTTTGTCATCAGCGAGGGCACTTATGAGGGCATCCTGCAGTTCGATAAGAACGGCCGCTTTAACGGCTTCTTCGGCGCGAACAAAACGAAGGGGCTGAGCGCCGTCGAATGGTTCCAGAAGATTTTCTACACGGAAGAGCAGAAATCGAAAATGACCTTCCGGACACCGCCCAACATCGTATCGCTGGACGTTTCCGACTCTGACATGGTATTCTCCATAACGCAGAACGACAAGGACAACGCCGTCCGCAAGCTGAACATGGCAGGAGTCAATGTTTTTGCGGACGACAGTATCTGGGGCTTTGAGAACTATGTTGACGTCACCGTCCTGCCGGACGGCACCTTCTATGCGGTCACAAGCACCGGCTGGATCGACGAATTCAATGAGGTGGGCGACTTCCTGCTTCAGTTTGGCGGGGAGGCCAAAAAAACGGACCGCAACGGCCTGACGGCGGTTGTAAGCGCCATAGAAGCGGACGACGCAGGAAACCTCTATATTCTGGACAAGGAACGCAACGTGATTCAGCTCTGGTATCCGACGGAGTATGCCGCCCTGCTGCATCGGGCCGAAGCGGACTTCCGGCAGGGGCATTATGAAGAAAGCCTCGCCGCGTGGGAGGAAATCCTGCGGATGAATCCCGCCGCCTACATGTCCAATCTTGGCTTCGCAAAGGCTCTGTTCCAGTTGGGACGGTATGAAGAAGCGGCAGAGCATTTTGAAGCAATCCGGTACGCGCCCGGTTATTCGGACTGCTTTTGGGAGATCCGAAGCGAATGGATGAGAGCCAATATGAAGTGGATTCTGCTCGGTCTGGCTCTGTTCGCGCTGCTCTGTCTGATCCTGAGTTTGCTGGAAAAGCGGTACGAATGGAAAGAGGCCCTTGCGGAGCGGTACGCGCGGTGCTGCGGCAGGCACAGCCTGCTGCGGGAACTGACAACCGATGTTCTTTTCTTCCTGCGGCATCCCATCGACGGCGTTTACTATCTGAAAATCGGTCAAAGGGGCAGCGTAACGGCTGCAACCATCCTTTATCTCATGGCGCTGCTCGTCTATATGGTATGCCGGGGTCTGACATCCTTTGTCTTTGGCGGCGGGTATTCTTATTACAACGATCCGTTTGCGATCCTGCTGATTGTAATCGTCCCCTCCGTCCTGTTTCTGGCAGGCAGCTATCTGATCAGCTCCATCCATGACGGCGAGGGCAGCTTTCGGGCGGTTTACGTGGCCTTCGGCTACTGTCTGTCCATGTTTATCCTCTGCTGGCCCATCCTGACGCTGCTTTCCCATGCGTTCACCCTGACGGAAATCTTCATATACCGTCTGCTCGCCTTCCTGATTCTGGGTTATACCGGTATTCTGATTTTCATCAGCATCAAGGAAGCGCATGTATACAACCTGCGGAAAACCGTCGCCAATATTCTTCTGACGCTTTTCTTTATGGTGGTGGCAATTCTGGCTGCAATCATACTCTACATTCTGTGGAGAGAGCTGCTGTCCTTCCTTTCCGAAGTTTTTGAGGAGGTGCGTTACCGTGTGTTCTCGTAAATGGATCGTCAGAATCGGTGCGCTCCTGTTGACCGGAGCAATGCTGCTCAGCGTACTTGCTGTGGAAGAGAACCGCAGGGACCCCTCTCCGGCGGCGTCTTTCACGGCGGGAGGTCTGTTGGAAGCCAACTCCAACAGGCAGGTACATCCCTTTTCCACAGAGGAAGTAAAAAGCCAGTTCACAGCCGAGGGCTTTGAAAAGGCCGGCGAAACAGACAAACTTGAGATTTTTCTGAACCGGGAGGAGGGCGCGCTGCGGATCCGCAATAAACACACGGGGTATCTGTGGGGCGCGCTCCCGATCGGTGAGGCAGAAGGCTTGAATTCCTCCTGGCGCTGCTATGGCAACGGTCTTGTTTCGATCGAATGCTTTAACAGCGAAGGCGTTGAAAGCCGCGTCAGCATCGGTAAGGACGGCGCCACGCAGTATGAGTTTCTGGACAGCGGTCTGCTGTGCAGCGTGGAATTCCGTGAGCAGGGCATTTCCTTTCAGGTCAGAGTGCTCTGGGAGGACGACCGCATCTCCATGGAGCTGGTGGATGGATCACTTGCCGAAAAGAGCAATGACAGCGGCTACTCCCTGAAATCCATGACCTTTCTTCCCTTTCTCGGCAGCTCCTATTCCGATTCGGTGGACGGCTACATTCTGATTCCGGACGGCAGCGGCGCCCTGATCCGTTACCGGCAGCCTGCGAATTACAGCTCCACCTATGCCGCGAGAGTATACGGGAAGGACTACGGGATCGAATCTCTGGCAAGCACCGCGGACAACACCGCCCGTCCGGAGGCGCAGGCTCTGATGCCGGTCTACGGGATGGTGCATGGCGCCGGTCAGAACGGGTACCTTGCGGTGGTGGACGGGGGCGCGGAATATGCCAGCATTCTTGCAGCACCGGCACAGACGAATAACCCGTACAACTGGGCGGCAGCGCGGTTTGAATTCCGGCAGAAGTACGTCAAGAACATCAACCGCAAGGAGGGCGCCGGTGCAAATGTCCCGCAGGAAGCGGCCAATGCCGTCATTCCAAAGATTTCCTTCTATTTCACGGACGGCGCACAGGCAAACTATGACGGCATGGCCGTCATGTATCGGGAAATGCTCATCTCGCAGGGCGTTCTGACGCCGTTGAATCCCACGGACGCTGCCGTTCCCCTCCGCCTTGAAGTTCTGGGCGCAGACAAGAAGGAGAACTTTCTCTGGAATACCACGGAGGTCTTCACGACAATTTCCGAGGCAGAAGAAATCCGGGCGTCGCTTCGGAATGCAGGTATCGACGATCTGGATATGATCCTGCGCTGCTATACGAAAAACAACGAATGCGGAAGCAGGCTTTTATCTTCCCTGGGCAGCCGAAAGGAGCTGGAAACGCTGGGGCAGGAGCTTCAGAATACCGGCGGTTCCCTCTCCCTCTATCTGGACCCAGTCACCGCCAACGAAGACCAGATCACGCTGAGGACCGAAGCGGCGAACAGCATGTCCAGAAATGAGATCAGGTGGATCGACGGCCTCGCGTCTCAGATGTACCCTTATACATATCTCTATCGTCTGACGGAGGCAGAGCAGCGCATCCAAAAAGCCATAAAAAGAGACTATGGCGCCGGCTTTGCGCTGGCGCAGGCTTCCAATAAGCTATACAGCGATTTCACCTCGGGCAAGGAGGTGCCGCGCGCGGAGAGCCTGCAGAGGGTGATCTCCATGGCAGAGCTTCTGTCGAACGGGCAAAAAATTGCCATGTACCAGCCGAATCAGTATCTCTGGCAATATGCGGATAAAATGTATGACCTCCCCGCGGCAAACAGCCAGATTCTCTTTGAAACCGACTGTGTCCCCTTTCTGCAGATTGTTCTCAGCGGCTGTGTGGAATTGTACGGCAGCACAATCAACACTTCCTCCTATTCCACGGAACGCCTGCTGCGGCAGATCGAATACGGTCTGGCTCCGGCCTTCATCGTCACGGGCTGTGACAGCACCAAGTTGTATCACACCGCTCAGGAACGGTATTTCTCAACCAGCTTTTCGGATTGGCAGCCCCGCATCGAGCAGGCTTACTGGACGGTCTCGGAAGGTCTTGGCAAGGTCTGGGGGCACAGCATCGTATCGCATGGGTGTCTGCAAAACGGACTGATTCGGGTGGAATACGACAACGGCGTCAGCATTTACCTGAATTATACAGACACACCTTTGACGGCCGGTGAAATTCGGGTCGAGGCCGGATGGTTTTCGGTGATTGGGGGTTAAGAATATGAAAAAGCAGAAAAAAGAAGCTCGGAGAAGCCGCCTGCGTCTGAGCTATCGCGCGCGCAGCACCGTCACCGGAACCATGTTCTTTCTCCCCTGGCTCATCGGTTTCTTCGCCATTACCGCCTATCCGCTGATCTACTCTCTTGTAATCTGCTTTCATCAGGTGCAGATCAAGCCCGGAGAGATCGGGCTGGAATACATCGGCTGGGAATATTTCCGGCAGGCGTTCGCGGTGGATACGGAGTATCCGACCAAGCTCATCTCCTCTGTCTGCAATGTGCTGATGGGAACACCTCTGGTGGTCGTGTTCTCTCTGGTCATCGCCCTGCTGCTGAACCGGAAGTTCCGGGGAAGGACGGTTTATCGTATTGTATTCTTTCTGCCGGTTGTCATCATGTCCGGCCCCGTAATGTCCGAGCTGATGTCGGAGTCCTCCGCCATGAGCATCAATATGGATATCATGGGAATCCGCAGCATCCTGATGGAGCTTGACTATGGCTGGGCAAGCGTCCTTCTGACATTCCTGAACAGCTTTGTCCGAATTCTGTGGTTCTGCGGGGTTCAGATCATTGTATTTCTTGCAGGCCTGCAGAAGATCGACCGGAATATGTATGAGGCCGCCGCCATCGACGGCGCAACCGCATGGGAAGCCTTCTGGAAAATCACCCTGCCACATATGCGGCCGATCATCCTTCTGAACACGATTTACACGATTGTCGAAATGGGAACCGCTTCGGACGATGCGACAAATGTGAAGATCGTCGGGGCTATCCGCGACATCGCCCGTCCTTACAGCTATGCCGCAGTTCTTTCCTGGATCTATGCGTTCTGCCTGCTGCTGCTGATTCTGATTGCGTTCGTGCTGCTGAAGCCGCGGAAAGGAAGTGAATGAGTTTGAAAAAAGACCGAACCTACTGGCAGAGAAAGACCTACTGGCTGATTGGCAGCCGCGGAAAGGAAAACAGCCGGCTGGGAAAGCTGACGACTTACTTCATTCTGACCGGAATGGGCTTTGTGTTTCTCTATCCCCTGCTGTATATGCTTTCCGTCAGCTTTATGGATACCGAGGATCTGGTGGACGCGACGGTGACCTGGATCCCGACGCATTTGTCCGTTGAAAGCTTTCTCAAGGCGGCCAAAACTCTGGATTTCTGGAGCGGCATAAAGGATTCCCTGATCATGACGGTCATTCCTGCCGGTCTTCAGACCTTTACACTGGCATTGACCGGATATGGCCTTGCCCGATACCGCGTTCCGGGCAAAAAATTCTGGATGGCGCTGGCCGTATTCATCTTCCTCATACCCACGCAGGTCACCATGATTCCGCGGTTTTTGCTTTTCAACTCCTATAAGATGATCGGCACCATCTGGCCCGTGTATCTGATCAGCGCTCTGGGTCAGGGTGTGAAAAGCTCCGTTTTTCTTCTGATCTACTACAACTTTTTCAATTCCTATCCAAAGTCCCTCGACGAAGCGGCAAAAATCGACGGCGCCGGCCCGCTGAAGGTGTTCTTCAAAATTGCCCTGCCGATGGCAAAGCCTGCGCTGGTGCTGACATATCTGTTTTCCTTTATCTGGATCTGGAACGACACCACACAGCTTCCGCAGTATTCAACCGGCGCGGCAACGACGCTGCCCATGCATCTGCAGCAATTCGTGGAGCGTTTCAACAAGCTGTATGCCTCGGTCGGCGTCAGCACCGGCGGCGCGCTGAACGAATCCATCCGGCTCGCCGGCACGCTGCTCACAATCCTGCCGTTGATTCTTCTGTATTTCCTGGTACAGAAGCAGTTCGTGGAAAGCATCGAACGAACCGGACTGACGGGTGAGTAACAATGAAGTGGAAATTGACCGCACTGCTTTTCCTGATTGCGCTTTTTCTGACCGCGTGCTTCACCTCTAAAAAAGAAACCGCTCCCGTGCAGCCTGATGCTGCATGGGAGGAGCTTTTCTCCGATTGCATCCGTCTGCCCTCCGATGGGCTGATGCATGACCCCTTCGGCTGGGACAGCCTGTACGGCAGCAAGGAGGTTCCCACCGTCTGGTGGCAGCGCACGCCGCGCGATCCCGTGGCGGATACGGAAACGGAAATCTGTATCGCAGCGGCAAAATCTCTGGAGGGGAAGGAACTCTGGCTTGAATGGGCGAAAAACGGGCAGCGGATGGAGCCGGTTCCCTGCCGCCGCCGGGCAAATCTTCAAACCGACGGCGTTGAAAAAATTCAGTATATCGGCACGCTGCCCTGTACCGCATCCGGAGATCAGGTGCAATACATGATCTGTGCCGGCGAGGACGGAGTCGCCCTGAAAAGCCTCGGGCCGTTCGGCTTCAGCACCTCCTCCTGGGAGATCTTTACGCCCACCGGCGTGCGAAGCTCTGAGACGGAGCTTCTGATCTGCGGAACGGCCGGGGAAAAGTCCGCCTGTCTCGCGGTACAGTCTAACGCGGAGGGGTTCCGGCTTCTTCTGTCTGACCGTGCCTGTCAGGAGATGGAGCCGCTTCCCGCCGTCCTTTCCGCCGGAAACACAGCCTTCGCGGTGGACGGCAACGGCTGCTTTTCTCTCCTTGAAAACGGCCTTGCGCTGCTGCGCGGGCAGAAATTTGAACTGCTGACGGACGGATCGAAGGTGCAGGCTGTACGCTTCACGCTGGATGCGGAAGAATCCGATCATTTTTACGGCTTCGGGATGAAATACGACTCGCTGGATCAGCGCGGAAAGGCAGTGGATACCTACTGCGTCAACTGGTATAAGGACCAGCGAGGAGAAACCTATACGCCTGTCCCGTACTATTTTGTCCCCAACCGGTACGGACTCTTTGTGGATTCCACATACTATTCCAGATTTGAAATGTGTACGGTCAACACGGGCAATGCCTGTGTGATTGAAGTGGACATGGGCGGCACGGAAGCGTTTGAACTGCCAATTCATCTGTTTACCGGCAGCAACGCTCAGATCGCGGCTTCCTATGCCGCCGTGGCCGGGCAGGCCGCGCTTCCTCCGGTATGGGCCTTTGGCCCGTGGATCTCGGCAAACGAATGGAACAGGCAGTCTGAGATTATGGAGCAACTGGAGGCGACGCTCAAATATGAGATACCGACCAGCGTGATCGTCATCGAAGCATGGAGCGACGAGGAAACCTTTTACACCTTTAACGACTCCCGTTTTGAAACGGCTGAAGGCGGTGAGACGCTCAGTTACGAGGATTTTACCTTTACCGGACGATGGCCGGATCCCAAGGGGATGGTGGAGGCTCTCCACAGTAACGGAATCAGGTGTCTGCTATGGCAAATTCCGGTGCTGAAATACTCCACGGATGCAACGGCGCAGTCCGTGCGGGATCAGCTCTACGCGGTGGAACAGGGATATGTCCTAAAATACGATGACGGCAGCATTTACCGGCTGCCGGGCGGCACTTGGTTCGGCAATTCCCTGCTTGTGGACTTTACAAATGAGGAGGCGTCCAGTTGGTTCCTGGAGAAGCGCCGGTATCTGCTGGAGGACGTGGGCATCGACGGCTTCAAAACCGACGGCGGCGAATTTGTCTGGGGCCGCAGTGTCACAGCCTCTGACGGAACCCGTGGCGACGAGCTTCGCAATGCGTATCCCGACCTCTATGCCCAGGCCTACTATGACTTTGCAAACGCAGTCTCCGGCGGCAAGGTCACTTTCAGCCGGGCCGGCGGGAGCGGCATGCAGAAGCATCCGCTCTGCTGGACCGGTGACCAGAACTCGGACTTCGCCGCCTTCCAATCCGCAATTCGCGCCTCTCTCAGCGCAAACATGTCCGGAATTCCCTTTGTGGCATGGGATATTGCCGGATTCAGCGGGGATGTTCCCTCGGCGGAGCTTTATCAGCGCAGCGTGGCGCAGGCCGCTTTTTCCCCGGTGATGCAGGTTCATTCCGAGAATTCCGGCGACCCGACGCCCTCGCAGGCAAGAACGCCCTGGAACATGGCACAGCGCAAGGGCGACGATGCCTGTCTTGAGACCTACCGGTATTATGCCAATCTGAGAATGAACCTGCTGCCCTACATCTACACAGAGGCCAGATGGGCCTCCGAGCGCGGGGAGCCGATGATGCGGAGCATGGCCTATGCCTTTCCTGAGGACAAAACCGCGGCGGAATATGAGTTTCAGTATCTTTTGGGCAGGAACCTGTTGGTTGCCCCTGTAACGACGCCCAACGCAAAGCAAATTGAGGTGTACATTCCGGAAGGTATATGGTATCATTTCTTTACCGGCGAGCGTTATGAAGGGGGGATTCACCTGATCCCCGCTGCAGTGGATGAAATCCCCGTATTCGTTCGGGAAGGGACGATTCTTCCGGTCAACACGGATGAAACCGAAATGCTTGCTTCCTACGTCGGCAACGGTACCGACGAATTTGTAAACCAGTGGTATCTTGTGTTTCCCGGAAGCGGGAGATACACCTGGTATGACTATGTCAACCAGAGGGAAATCATGGTGGAAACAAACGGTTCGGAACTTACCGTGGACGGCGCGCCGGCAACAAACTGGGAAATTCGAGGTAAGGGTGCATGATTGGAGCAGTAATCTTTGATTTGGACGGCGTGCTGGCGGAAAGCGACCGCTATCATTTTTCCGCATGGCAGCAAACCTGCGAAAAATGGGGGATCCCCTTTTCCGCCGCCACCGGCGACCTGATCCGAGGGGTCAGCCGGCTGGACAGCGCGCGGATCATCGCAGCACAGGGCGGCGCACAGCTCACGGAGGACGAGTTGGCGGCTTTCGCCGAAGAAAAAAACAATTGCTATGTTCAGCTTCTTGAAGCAATGACAGAGGCGGATCTGCTTCCCGGCGTGATGCGGCTGCTGCGGCGGATTCGTGAGCTGGAGCTTCCCGCTGCGGTGGCGTCCTCCAGCAGAAATGCGCCGCTGATTCTGGAAAAAACCGGATTGCGCAGCTTCTTCCCCGTCGTCGTTGACGGAAGTCAAATCAGCCATGCCAAGCCGGATCCGGAGGTCTTTCAAAAGGCGGCAGATGCGCTCGGCATTCCTTATGAAAACTGTCTGGTAGTGGAGGATGCCGTCAGCGGCGTGCAGGCGGCGCTCAAGCTGGGCTGTCAGGTGGCCGCGGTGGGTGGCGCCGCCGCAGCAGCGGGGGTTTCCTATCCGCTGAAGGTGACTGGGGATCTGCTGGAAATACTGGAGGGCGAGCTGATGCCCCATCTTCGGATCGCATCCCACCCCAAAGCGCTCCGGGAGAACATGATTCTGGACGGGGCGTATCGCATCACCGTTCTGACAAACCGTCTGTTCCGCGTGGAGCGCGGCGGCTTTACGGATGAGGCCACGCAAGCCGTCTGGTACCGGGATTTCCCCGCGGTGGATTATACCTACCATGCAGACGAAAACACGCTGCGCGTACAGACCGATGCCTTAACGCTGATCCTCCGCAAGGCAAACTTTTCGGACAGTGAGGTCATCTTTTCCGACGGCACCCGCGCAAAGCTGGATAATGCAGAGAATCTTTTTGGTACCTGCAGCACGCTGGACACGAACGGTTCCCACCTGCGTGAAAATCCCTCGGTGAATCAATACGACCGCCAGCACATTCCGCTGGACATGGGCGTCTGCTCCAGAAACGGCGCGGCAGTCTATGACGACTCCCGCAGTCTGCTCCTCCGTCCCGACGGAACGCTTGTTCCCCGTGGCGACGGGATGGACGTCTACGTCTTTGCCTATGGGCATGATTATCCGGCGGCGGTAAACGCCCTCTACCGGCTCTGCGGCGCCACGCCTGTTCTTCCCCGCTGGGCGCTGGGCAACTGGTGGTGCCGCTACTGGCCCTATACCCAGCAGGAATATCTCAATCTCATGGATAATTTTGCGGATGACAGTATCCCCATCTCTGTCGCCGTCATCGACATGGACTGGCATCATGTTCAGATCGACCGGGATTTCGGCATCCGCGAAAAGGGTCTGGACGATGAAGCCCACGGGGGCACCGACGGCTGGACGGGCTACACATGGAACGAAAAGCTGTTTCCGGATCATGCGGCCCTTCTGAAGGAGCTTCACAAGCGCGGTATGCATACGGCGCTCAATCTGCATCCCGCCCTCGGCGTGCGTTGGTATGAGAAGCCTTACCGCCGGATGGCGGAGCGCATGGGCATGGATCCGGAGGAAAAGAAAGTCGTTCCCTTCCGGATTGCCGACGCTCGGTTTGTCAACCATTATCTGAACGTCCTTCATCATCCTCTGGAAGCGGAGGGGGTCGACTTCTGGTGGATTGACTGGCAGCAGGGCAGGAACTCCGGTCTGGCCGGTCTGGACCCGCTATGGGCTTTGAACCATTACCATTATCTGGATCACGCGCATCGCTATGGGGAGGGGTTGATCCTTTCACGCTATGCAGGGCTCGGCTCTCACCGCTATCCCGTCGGTTTCAGCGGCGATATCCATATGGACTGGGAGTTTCTGGACTATATGCCCTATTTTACCTCCACCGCGGCCAACGTGGGTTACGGCTGGTGGAGTCACGACATCGGCGGCCACCACAGAGGGCTGCGGGATGAGGAACTCTACCTGCGCTGGCTCCAGTTCGGAGTGTTCAGCCCGATTAACCGCATCCACTGCTGCCCCGCCGAGGTTACTTCCAAAGAGCCCTGGACGCTGTCGGCGCCCATGCGGGCCATGGCGGAAAAATGGTTCCGCCTGCGCCACAGGCTGGTACCGTATCTTTACAGTGCTTCCTGGAAGAATACGCTCGAGGGAACCCCGCTGATTCGCCCGATGTACTACGTCTGGCCGGAAGAAGATGCCGCCTATGAGGCAGATCATCAGTATCTGTTCGGTGACCTGCTGGTCGCGCCCATCACCGAGAGGTCCAGGGAGCTTGGGATGGCAGAGAAAAAGGTGTGGCTCCCGGAGGGCGTCTGGACGGACCTCTTCACAAACCTTACCTATACCGGCGGGCGCTGGATAAGCGTTTATCGTGACAGCGGTTCCATGCCTGTATTTGCGAAAGCGGGTACCATTCTGCCTTTGGACGCCGCAGCGGAAAACAGTTGTGCGAAACCGGACAAACTGGACGTCCTCGTTTACTCAGGTAACGGCAGCTACGCGCTTCAGGAAGGCCGGGAGGACACAATCCGCTTTGCCGCTGAGATGGTGGAAGCAAACGACAGCCGGCGGCTGAAGGTTCTTATTTCCGGAAGCACAAGAGAAATCACCTACCACGTCTATTTCAAAGACATCGAGGACGGCACGTGCAGTCTGAGGGTAAACGGGAAGCCTGCGCAGGCACTGATCCGTAAAAACCGCTGCCTGCAGGCGGTCTTTACGCTTGCTCCGGCAGAAGATGCCGAACTGACGGCAGACTGGCAGCCAAAAGGCTCTTCCGCGTTGCTCCGGGAGAGGCTTCTTGCCTGCTTCATTCAACTCCCTCTGGATAACTGGTATAAGGAAATGCAGTGGGAGGCTGCAAAAGAGATTCACACCTTCTCCGGCTGGGTTCAATGGATCGAGTCTTTGGAGCTGTGCAGGACGGGAAAGCAGATGCTAATGGAGCGGCTGAACGCTGTTCGTATATAAGGCAGCCCCCTCCCCGCTGCGCAGAAACAGCACATTTATGCCTCTATGCCAACAGAAAGCATCATCGGCGGGAGTTTATTATCACATCCCTATAAGCAAGCCGTCTTTCGTGCGCGGACACATTCGACCCGGTCAGCAGTTTGCCCGAATGCCAATGAAAGCTGAATCCAAAGAGGAACGCCCGAAAAGACTTTTAAGCTTTTCGGGCGTTCCTTTGTGATTGAGATTTCTGCTGTCAATGTACGCAATCGCAATCCCGGAAGCGTCTCTTAACGGTAAGAGAAGCCAGGAAACATCATATTTCTCATACAATGCGTTTTTGGCATCTACGCTCCCCTTTTCGGCAAACAGCCGGAGCAATTCGAAAAAGTGACAAAACGTCCAATCAAGGTGTCGCGGAAGCTTCTGAAAAGCATCAATGGTCGGCGCAATAAAATATGCGTCATCGTGAAAACAGGAAGCAAGCTGATAGATGTATGCGGCTCTTGTGCCTTCGCATTGCGTGTCGTAGGACAGGTTATGCAGGCAACCCCAGAGCACAATCTCTCTGTATTGCTCTATGTTATCGGACTTGCGCAAGGTAAGGACGCATCGGCCAAGGCCCTGCCGCATATAGCGCTTGAATTCTTTTCTGTTCAAAATACTTTCTCCTATCAAAGCAAAAGCCGCAGAATTCCCTCTGCGGCTTCG
>CAJMQR010000004.1 GCA_905215665.1 uncultured bacterium
CTCCTGCAGATCCTTTTCCGCCTTTTTCTGGTCGTCCTCGGTGATCTCGGACTTTTTCTTCAGACCCTTGATGTAATCCATCGCGTCGCGGCGGACGTTGCGGACGGCAACCTTGGCGTCCTCGCCGTATTTTTTGACCTGCTTCGTCAGCTCGCGGCGGCGCTCCTCGGTGAGCTGCGGGAAAACCAGCCGGATCACACGGCCGTCGTTCTGCGGATTGATGCCCAGATCCGAGGTCTGGATCGCCTTTTCGATCTTTTTCAGCAGGCTGCCGTCCCATGGCTGGATGACCAGCGTGCGGGCATCCGGCGAGGATATCGTGCCGACCTGTCCGATGGGCGTGTCGACGCCGTAATACTCCACCACAATCCGGTCGAGCACTCTTGCGTTGGCGCGGCCCGCGCGGACTGCGCCGAAGTCCTCCTGAAGAATCTCCAGGGTCTTGTCCATTTTCCGGGTAAATTCCTTAAAATCCACTGCCATTTTATTCTTCCTCCTTAACAACTGTTCCGATTTTTTCTCCCATCACCACGCGCAGAATGTTTTCCGGGCTCTTCAGTGCAAAGAGGATGATGGGGATATGATTGTCCATGGAAAGAGAGGTTGCCGTGCTGTCCATCACCGCCAGGTGCTTCGCGAGCATCTCGTCATAGGTGATCTCGTCGAATTTCACCGCGTTCGGATTCTTCGCGGGATCGTCGGAGTAAACGCCGTCCACATTCTTTGCAAGCAGGATCGCGTCCGCGTTGATCTCCGCCGCGCGCAGAACCGCGCCGGTGTCCGTAGAGAAGAAGGGATTGCCCGTGCCGCAGCCAAAGATCACGACGCGGCCCTTTTCCAGATGGCGGATCGCCTTTCCGCGGATGTAAGGCTCAGCGATGCGGCTCATCTCGATGGCAGTCTGCACGCGCACCTCCACGCCGCGCTGCTCCAGGCTGTCGGCCAGTGCGAGGCAGTTGATGACCGTCGCGAGCATGCCCATATGATCCGCCCGGGTCCGCTCCATCCGGTCGCCGCCGTCCTTGACACCGCGCCAGAAGTTGCCGCCCCCGACAACAATGCCGATCTGCACGCCCGCCTGCACACACTGCTTGATCACGTCGCAGACACTGCCGATCACATCAAAATTCAGGCCCCTGTGGGCGTCGCCGGCCAGCGCCTCGCCGCTGATCTTCAGCAGGACGCGCCGGTATTTCGGCTCGTTCATGGGATACCACTCCTTATTTTTCAAATGTCATTGTTTCTATTTTATAATAATTCCGCCGAATTGACAACCGCTATTTCACAATTTCACAGATTGTTTTCATTTTTTCTTCCCGACGGAGGATATTTATTGTCAAAATGCACGGAAACAGCATTGCAGATTTGGGAATATTGATATATAATAGGCGCAGTTACTTTTTATTTGAGAGAGGATGGAAACTATGGCTGAAGAATTGGGACGCATTGAGCCAAAGAATTTCATTGAAGCGTTTGTGGAAGAGGATATCTCCGCCGGCGGACAATATGAGGGCATGCAGGTTCACACCCGCTTCCCGCCGGAGCCCAACGGCTACCTGCACATCGGGCACTGCAAGGCCCTGTGCATAGATTTCGGCACAGCCGAAAAATTCGGCGGCATCTGCAACCTCCGCATGGACGACACCAATCCCACCAAGGAGGATACGGAATACGTCGATGCCATCAAGGAGGATATCCGCTGGCTGGGCTTCACATGGGATGACCGCTTCTACTACGCCTCTCAGTATTTTGACAAAATGTACGAATGTGCGGAGGAGCTGATCAAAAAGGGGCTGGCCTACGTCTGTGAGCTGACGCCGGAGCAGATGCGCGAATACCGCGGCGATCTGAACACGCCCGCCCGCAGCCCCTACCGCGACCGTCCGGTCGAGGAGTCACTCGATCTTTTCCGCCGGATGAAGGCCGGTGAGTTCCCCAACGGCGCGATGACGCTGCGCGCAAAGATTGACCTTGCCTCCGGAAACTTCAATCTGCGTGACCCCGCGATCTACCGCATCAACCATATGCCCCATCACGCCACCGGTGACAAGTGGTGCATCTATCCCATGTATGACTTTGCCCATCCCATCGAGGACGCCATGGAGCACATCACGCACTCCCTGTGTTCGCTGGAATTCGAGGCGCACCGTCCGCTTTACAACTGGGTCGTGGAGCACTGTGACCTGCCCTCCAAACCGCGGCAGATAGAATTCGCCCGTCTTGGCATCAACTATACTGTGATGTCCAAGCGCAAGCTTCGCCTGCTGGTGGAGGAGCACCGCGTCTCCGGGTGGGACGATCCCCGTATGCCGACGCTCTGCGGACTGAGACGCCGCGGATATACGCCCCAGTCCATCCGCAATTTCTGCGAGCGCATCGGCGTGGCGAAAACGGCCTCCACCGTGGAATACGCTTTTCTGGAGCACTGCCTGCGCGAAGACCTGAATGAGACGGCAGCGCGCGTCATGGCCGTTCTGCACCCGATCCGCCTGACCGTCACCAACTACCCGGAGGGAAGGAGCGAGACATTCACCGTTGAGAATCACCCCAACCATCCCGAAATGGGCAGTCGCGAGATTTCCTTCTCCCGCAACCTCTGGATTGAAGCGGAGGATTTCATGGAGGCAAAGGCCGGCAAGTTCTTCCGTCTTTTCCCCGGCAATGAGGTGCGCCTCAAGGGCGCCTACGTCGTCAAATGCACCGGCTGCGTCAAGGACGCGGATGGAAACGTCACGGAAGTCCTCTGCGAATACGATCCCAACTCCCGCGGCGGCGACCCCGCCGACGGCCGCAAGATCAAGTCCACGATCCACTGGGTCGATGCCAACACAGCCGTGGACGCAGAGGTGCGGCTGTACTCCAACCTGTTCTCCGACCCGGAGCCGGATGCTGCGGACAAGAACTTCCTGGATTGCCTGAATCCGGAATCTCTGAAGGTTCTCACCGGCTGCAAGCTCGAGGCCGGTCTGGAAAAGGCCGCCGCCCCCGCTGCCTATCAGTTTATGCGTCTGGGCTACTTCTGCCCCGACAGTAAGGATTCTACCCCGGAACATCCGGTCTTTAACCGTTCCGTCAGTCTGAAGGACAGCTACAAGCCAGAAAAATGAGCCGTCCGCCGGAATGAAGCACAACACGCGGGGGCCGCCGGCGGCCCCCGCGTGTTTTATGTCCCCGGATTTGCGGCTCAGGGAAAACAGGCATAGCTTTTCCCGAGCTGTACCTCAAAGCCCAACGAGCGATACCGCTCCTCGTCGCAGGGCGCGCAGCAAACCGTCAGACTGGAAATGCCATGTTCCCTGCACCAGCGCTGCGCGGTGCAGGCAAGCAGTCTTGCAATGCCCTTCCCACGAAAGACCGGCTCAATGTAAAAGTCCTCAAAGATTCCAACATCGGCGCAGGCAAAGGTGGAGAACGCTGCCGTCACGCTGCACATGCCCACCGCACGGCCATCCCTTCTGGCCATGAAAAACGTGATGCGTCCCTCGCGAGCGGCCTTTTGCAGGGCTTTCTGCTTTTCCTCGGAGAGGATCTCCTCGCCGACCTCGGTCAAATAGCCATTTTCCAGTTTCAAAAGCTGCCAATCCTCCGGCTCTGTCAGAGGTTCCACGACAACGGGACGCTCCTTCTCCGGCGGCAGGAGCATCAGCAGCTCTCCCCACTCGTCCACGCCGTTCGGCCGGAAGCCGAGGCTCTGCCAGAAGCGGAATCTGCGCTCCATACCGCCGTAATTCAGCTCCGCATAACACGCTCCCCGCGTCTTCGCCCATGCAAGAAGTACCTGCGCGCATGCGTGTCCTGTCCCGTTCCCGCGGAATTCCGGAAATACGCAGAATTCCAGAAGAAAGCACTTCCCGTCCTCGCTCGGATAGAGCGCTGGAAGCGCAAAGCCGATTCTCTGCCCGTTCCGGCAGAAAAAAAGGTAGTAGCACCGATCCAACGGCCGGTCATGTACGCTCTGGATCCGGCTGTGGTATTCGTCGCTGAGAAAATACGCCAGATCTTCGTCCCCGGGTTCGGGGAAAATGTCCCGTTTGTGGTAGGTGTGCAGCTCCTTCCAGAAGTCCTGCACCTCCTGATCCGTAAGTGCTTCGCAAATGGTGATCTGTTGCTTCAATGTCTGTTCCTCCCAATTTTGATTCGGAGGGTCAGAATGCGTGCGCCCTCCATACACGATACATTTTCATACCAAATCACTCCTTATTTATATTTGTATGATCTCACATCTACTCGGATGGGGATTCCGTGCTGTCGGCAGGCGGAAGGAAAAACAGGTTCAGATCCACGTTTCCCTCGATGCCGGATATCTGGCCGCTGTCCGTGTATTGCAGGCAGTCGAAATGATAGTGAAAATCCGGAACGGTATCGTACTCCGCAAGCCAGAGAGTGAATTCCTGCAGCTTGGAGAGATCAAAATAACGATAGCCCAGACTCTGATTGAAGTAAACGCCGGCCTCGAATCCGTTTCTGCGAATGACCTTGCAGAAGGCCACGGCGCAGTCCGTCAAAGGCAGCCCGTCCGGCGAGGGAATCCGCTCCGACCCGCTGACCGTTTCCCAGTCGTAAAAGACCGGAAGATCAAGCTCCCTGTCGCCTATCAGCTCGCAGGCATAACTGGCTTCCTCCCTTGCCTCCTGCACGTTCCGTGCCTGAGAGAAAAAGTAAACGCCGATTTTCAGCCCGGCAGCCTTCGCGCCGTCATAGTTACTCCGGAACGTCTCGTCCTCCCGCAGGCCGCCCTCGGTATAGCCCCGGAAGCCCACGCGCAGGATGGCAAACTCCACGCCGCTTTCCCGGACGCTCTGCCAGTCCACCTCCTGCTGATGCTCGGAAACGTCTATGCCGACCATGTGCTCCATCGCACGGTAGCGCAGAAAGCCGTCCTCCTCGTAGAAGGCCTCGGCATCATAGATATTCAGAGCGATCTGCGGCGCGTCGCTGCTCGTGCCGAAAAACCTCCAGTAAATCAGTACGGCAACCAGAACCGTCACCGCCAGCGCCAGCAGCGCAATCAGCAGATTCCGCAGGAGCGCGGAGACGCTGCTTCTCTTTCTTTTTCGCTGTGCCATGACGCACTCCTTTCTTTTTTCTCAAGTATACCATGTGCGTCAACCCAAGGCAATGGGAATCGCCGAAAAAACAGCTTGTAAGTAAGCGGTATTTGTTGTAAAATAAATAAAACTCACATTCCTGTTCGGAGGTTTTCGTTTTGAAACGACTGTTCTGCGGCATGCTTTCTCTGCTGCTCTGTCTGCCGCTCCTTTCCGCCTGCGCCGGCAAGGAACCGTCGCCCACACTGCCGGCAAAGCCCACCGAGGGCAGCAGCCGGGTGACGCTTGCCGCCGTCGGCGACATCTATCTCACCGACTCCATGCTGCAAAGCGCCAGCAGCGCAAGCGGCAGCTACGATTTCATTTCCCTGTTCGGCGATACCGTCAATACCATCGCCGCCGCAGATATCGCCCTCGGCAATCTGGAGGGCAATTTTGCGGGCAGCCCCTATACGGACGGCAGCTATCCCGACGAGCTGGCCGCGGCGCTGGGAAACGCCGGCTTTGATCTTCTGCAGACCGCCAACTCCTACAGCATCCAGAACGGCCTTTCCGGTCTGCGGCGCACCAAGTCCGTAATCGAGGGGGAAAAGCTCGCCGCGCTCGGCACCTTTTCAAGCGCGGAGGACTTCAAGAACAATTGCGTCACCGTGCGGGAAATCAACGGCATCCGCATCGCGTTTGTCGCCTTTACCAAGGGGCTCGGCAGCATGAGCGTTCCGTCCGGCGCGGAGTACTGCGTGAATCTTCTCTACTCGGATTACAACGGAAATTATTCCCGCGTGGATACGGACGGGATTGTCGCCGTTCTGAATCAGGCGAAGCTGCTGCAGCCGGACGTGATCGTCGCAGCCCTGCACTGGGGCAGCGAGGACACCTCGGAAATCAGCAAAACGCAACAGGAAATCGCGGATCTGATGCTCAGAAACGGCGTGGACGTTATCATAGGCTCCCACTCTCACCGTGCCGGCGAGATCGAACGGCGCACGGTCTATTCCGCCTCCGGAACCTCCAAGGAGACCGTGATTGCTTACAGTCTCGGTGACTACTGTGCCGTGGAGGACGGCGGTATGAACGTCTCCCTCATTCTGCGGCTGGAATTCACCCGCGACCATGCGTCGGGCGTCACCACAATCACGGACGTCGGCTATACTCCCATCGCGACTGTCGATCTTGGCGCAGAGGCAAAGCAGCGCTTCGCCGTACTCAATATGGATAACGCCATCGACCTGTATGAGAGCAACTATTACGATCGCGTCTCCGCGGAACTGTACGAGGATCTGGTCGCCCAGAGAGAAAAACTGGAGCAGGCCCTCTTCCCGCCCGAGGAAGAGAAAGAATAACGTATCGCAAAACAGCGGCGTACCGGAGATTTCGGTATGCCGCCGTTTTGTGATTCCTGCATTCCGGCCCTTTCCCCCACCGGCAGATTCCGCCAAAATCCCCGCAGTTATTACTGCATGAAAAACAACAGTTGACACTATATCAGACATCTGTTATGCTGGTCTTGTAAGAATCCGCGGCGCAGAGAAGAACGTTCCCGCGCCGTGGGAAACCCTCTTCGGAAAGGAGCCTGATCTGCCAAACGCTTTTTTGAGAACCGTTTCTACTGATCCGGCACATATTACCCATGTGGATGGAACCAACGCACTGGTTTCCATAGACAAATAGAAGATCTGAGGTGTTTTTTATGAAAAAGCAAATCGTTGTCTCCCTTCTCCTGTTTTGTCTTCTGCTGACGGCCTGCTCCGCGGCGCTTCCGGAGGAATCCTCCTCCGCGCCCACCGGCGTCCCTGATGTGACAGCGCCGGACACAACCGCTTCCCCCTCTGCGTCCATCCCCGACTTCCAGCCGGCCGGCGCTCCCGTGGATGCGGAAACGCTGAACCGCCTGCAGGAACTCTTCTCGGATCCGAACGGCTGGTACTCCCAGGCGCTTACGGGCGATTTCGCAGCTCCGGAAGAGATCGATCTCTGGCTGTTTTTCTATCGCGGGATACTGGATGGCATGGAAGCGATAAGCGAAGAGGAACGGGCATATCTGGAAAGCGTCTGGTCCGAGCATGAGCTCATGCTGGACATCGACCGTCTGCCCGCCGGACAGATGGACGCGGTACTCAGGCAGTATTTGGGCGTCTGCCTGAAGGATACGAAGCAGACCGGTCTGGACGCCTTTACCTACTGGGCGGAGACGGACTGCTATTACCATTCCCACGGCGATACCAACGCCATTCAGGTGCTCGTCCACAGCGCCTATGCGCAGCAGGATGGTACGATTGAGATGTACTACTCCATCGGCAGCTTCGACAGCTCCGCGGGAGCAGCTCCGGAGCATATGGCCGTTCTGCGCGCAAGCGGCGACGGCTATCAGATTGTTTCCAACCAGCCCGTGAATCAAGCGCCGTCGTAAATCACTCCAGCGAAATAAGCGCACCCGCCGCCTGCATCCGGCAGACGGCGGGTGTTTGCGTAAAGGGGCAGAAAATCAGGGCAGCAGCAGGTGTGCGCCGGCAATGATGGGCCAGTCGGTAGACAGCGTGAAGGCCTCCACTCTCTGACAGCCGGGCGTGCCGCAGGCCGCGCCGAAGAACTTGGTCTCCGCGTCGATCATCTCCAGATAGCTGACGCCAAAGGCATCGGCGGACCATGAGCCGACCTGGGAGGCATGGCACTTCATCATCTTGATCTTGGTATCGTAGGTGTCGGTAATGTCTACGAAGTACTGCGGGTTGGTCTTATTCGCCATGCCGCCGAGCGCCGTGCAGGTAAACAGAGGCGGCAGATGATCGATGACCGGATGCTCCGTCTCCATCAGCTTGACGGTCGCCAGCACGCGCGCCTCAAAGGCAAGGTAGCCGGTGATGTCGTGATCCTGATTGTAATCGACAAACTTGGGCGGCGCCAGAATGACGTCCGGACGGGCGATACGAACCGCTTCGATGAAAGCCATACGGGTCTCGCGGTTGTCAAAGAGCATTTCGTCCTCGTAACCCAGCCAGATCAGGTGTGCGCCGATCACATCACAGGAAGCCTGCGCCTCTTTGTGGCGCATCTCCGCGATTTCCTGACGGCTCATGCCATAGGAGCCGATCTGACCGTCGGTCGCAACGCACATATAGACCTCGTCGCCGCGAGCCGCATACTTTGCAAGGGTACCTGCCATCCGGAATTCAATGTCATCGGGATGGGCGCCAAAAGCTAAAACTCTCATACAAACCTCCTGAAAAATATTATTTTCCGCCGTGCAGGACAGGCCCGCACGGCGAAAGGCTTTCGTTACTTGTTCATGTAATCGACAACGACGTCGATCTGCTCCCCGAAGGTCAGGTTTTCGCCGAACTTGTTTTCAAAGAAGGCGCCGCCGATGGTGAAAGCCCATGCGCCGGTCGCCTTGACCTCATCAAGGCGCTGGAAAGAAGCCACGCTGCCGGCAAGGCAGACGTCACCGCGAACCTTCTGAACAAATTCCGCATTGAGCTTCACCGCGTCGCCGGTATAGCGGTAGCCGAGCAGGTCGAAGCCCTGGATGCCCTTGGTGTCGACAAGGTTGTTGGCCTCGTCTATCATACCCTCGATCGTGCCGTTCAGGACGGAGGGCCGGCCGGACAGTTCGCCGACAAAGGGCATGTACTTGATTCCCGCCTCGTCAGCAACCTTCTTGACGGAATCAAAATACAGCGTACCCATCAGCACGTCAAAGCCGCAGCGCGCGGCAATCTTTGCGCCTTCCACGCAGCCCGCCTCGGTGTAGTCCACGACCTCGAGGAAGGTGGTCTTGCCCGCCGCTTTCATGCGCTTGACCAGATCAATCATCTGATCCTCGGGGATGCCGACTTCCTTGAAGCCCCAGTACTTCGCCTTGGAGTTTTTCGCCCCCTCAAACACCTCGATGGCGTTGGTGACGGTGCGGTCATGGTGGGTAAGCATAACGATCAGTTCAGGAATGTTCTTCATAGCAGTATACCTCGTTAAAAATGAATGTGATTTGCTTCCCGCGGATGTGTGTCCGCGGGAGGCTTTTCCGTTTTGGCTCAGTCGACAACGCCGGCCATGTAGTCGGCCAGAGTCTTGCCGTTGTAGTAGAACTCAAACATCTCTTCGACGTTTTCCTTGGTGACAAGGGTGTTGGCGTAGAACATTACATTGGGGATTTCCGCGCCGTTGAGCTTGTTGACGAGCTGGCTCAGGCACCACTTAATGGGGGCAGTGGAAGAGTAGCAGCAGGAGCCGAGGAGCTTCCCTTCATAGACGCCCTCGAGGATGACCTTGTCGTTGTCGATGGAGGTGATGGGCACATCGGATCCGGCAGCCTGCGCCGCGTTCATCATGCCGATGGTCGCGGAGGAGTACAGGCCGAAAGCACCGATCAGCTTGTCGCCGTAGTTCATCAGGGCTCCCTCAAAGGCGGTGTAGTGATCCTCCGGAGAAGTACCGGTCAACTCGACGATCTCGATATCGGGATACTGTGCGAACGCATCCTTGAAGCCCTTTGCACGGGTCGCCGCATTGGGGTGGGTAAAGGGCAGGGTCTGATAGACAACAACGCCCTTCATGTCGCTGCCGCTGCTTACCAGGTGGTCAATCAGAAGCTGCGCGGCCATTTCGCCCTGTTCGCAGCATTCGGACATACACACGGAGTCAAATTCGCCTGCAAGCGCGGGGTTGAAAACGATGACGGGGATACCGGCTTCCTTCAGCGCATCCAGAGCGCCCTGCACGCCGTAGAAGTCGCAGGGGCAGATGATGACGCCGTCAACCCCCTGCAGAATCCACTGCTCGACGGCCTGGTTCTGGAGGTTCTGGTCGTAGTTGGCGTCGTTGGTCAGCAGGTTGACGCCGCAGTCCTTTGCGCTTTCCTTGATGGTCTCCATGATCATGGAGCCGACTTCGTCCACGGAATAGTACAGGGAGAAGCCGATGGTGTATTCCTTGGCTGCCTTGGGCATTTCGGTGGTGAAGACGTCGGGAACGTTGACAATCCACTTGTCGCCCCGGATGGTGGCGTCACTCTCCACGCCTTTGGAGGTGTAATACTCGTTGATGTCCCAGTTCTGGTCGACATAGTCCACAAAATCCGCCAGATTGGGGTTCTCTATCGTGTCGGGCTCGTTGGGCGTCACGGAACTGGGCGTATCGCTGCTGGGCTTGGGATCTTCGCTGGGTTTGGTGGGGTCGGTGTTTCCGGCGCAGGCAGCCAGTGAAAGTACCAGAATGGCTGCCAGGAGCAGGGCGATGAGTTTCTTCATTGTGTTTTCCTCCTGTTAATAAAATTATGTTAACTGCCAGGGACTACAAAATAAGAATGACATTGCCGTTTTCGCGGATTCTTCCTTAGCCGTTGCCCGCCATATAGTCGGCCAGGGTCTTGCCCTCTCCGTAATAGACGGGGAACATCTCTTCAACGTTGTTTTTATCGATATAAGTATTGGTCTGGTAGACAATCGCGGGAACTTCCTTCCCCTCCAGCAGGTTGATCGTCAGCATCAGGGCCAGACGGGAGCCTTCCACGGCGGAATAGCAGCTCGAGCCGAGAACCTCGCCGTTGTAGATGCCCTCCAGAATGACGCGGTCGTTGTCCACGGAGGTGATGGGATAGTTCTTGCCGGATGCCTTAACGACGTTCATAATGCCATAGGTTGCGGAAGAATACAGACCCCACAGGCCGATAATGGAATCGTCTCCTGCCACGATACCCTCAAACGCGGTATAGTGATCCTCCGGGGATTCGCCGGTCAGGGCTTTGATCTTGATGTCGGGATAGCCCTCGAAGGCCTGGAAGAAGCCTTTTTCACGGGTGACTGCGTTGGGATGGATGAAGGGGAGGGTTCCGTAATAGATGGTTCCCTTCATATCGCTGCCGTTGGACAGCAGGTATTCCCGCAACGCATCTCCGGCCTGACGGCCCTGCTCCACCGCGTCATACACGACGCAGGCGTCGACCTCTCCGGCGCAGGGAGGCGCGTCCAGCGTGATGACCGGAATTCCGGCCTCATGCAGAGCTTCCAGTCCGTCCTTGCAGGCGTAGAAATCACAGGGCGTCATGATGACGGCATCCACTCCCTCCAGAATCCACTGCTCGATCGCCTGATTCTGAAGGTTCTGATCATAGTCAGCGTCCTGCGTTTTCAGCGTCACGCCGATCTCTTCCGCGGCCTTTTTCATTCCTTCCATGTACATCGCGCCGACCTCGTCGACGGTATAGTAGTCAGAGAAGGCAATGGTATAGCTCTTGGAGGGTGTGGGGAGCGGGACGTTTCCGCCGCCGAGCCACTTGACGGAGCCGCCGGTGCTGCGGATTCCCATGTCGCACTCGACGCCCAGTTCATTGTAATAGTCGTTCAGATCCACCTTGCTGCCGGCAGGCTCGATCTGCTCAAACAGCTTGGTATCGGAGAAATCTGTCAGGACTGCGGTCTTGGTGCCATTTTTGTCGCCGGTGTCTTTGCCGCATGCGGAGAATACGGAAGCGGCCATGAGGATCGCCAGTAGGAACGCCAGGATCTTTTTCATGATTTTCTCTTCTCCTTACACTATAAAATTGTGGGTATTGCTTGCTGCGAACAGGGCATTGCAAAAGAATGTGAAAAACTGACAGGATTACGCTTTTACAACCGTTTTTCTTGACTTGAGCATGTTGTCCATCAGAATCGCGGCGATGATGACGAGACCCTTGACAAAGAGCTGAACCGGAGTCTGTGCGCCCATCAGCGCAAGGCCGGAATTCAGAATGCCCATGATGAGAGCGCCGCCGATCGTACCCCAGATCGTTCCGAGGCCGCCGGAGATTGCCGTTCCGCCCAGAACAGCAGCCGCGATGGCATCCATCGCCAGATCGGAACCGAGATCCGGCATACCTGCGTTCATCAGTCCGCACTCGATAAGCCCGGCCGCACCGGCCGCAAGGCCCATCATGCAGAATGCGACGATCTGGATGAGATTGACGTTGATGCCCGCAACCTTGGATGCCTCGATGTTGCCGCCGATGCACCGGCAGTAGAAGCCGAGTTTTGTTTTATAGAACAGGAAGGCGGCCACAACAAGGAAAATCAGCATGATGATGACCGGAGTCGGAATTCCCAGCAGGGTGCCGTTGCCGAACAGGTTGGTGAGCCACTTCAGCTTGATGGAGATGGTCTTGCCGTCCGAAATGGTCTGCGCCAGACCGCGATAGATATTCATGGTTGCAAGGGTGGTCAGGAAAGCGGGAATCTTGCCCTTGACCACGATGATGCCGTTGATCAGGCCGCAGACAATGGACAGAATCACGACCGCCGGAAGCATAACCGCGGCGGAAACTCCCTTGTTCAGACCGTAGGCCAGCACGATACCCACGAGCGCCACCGTGGAACCGGCGGACATATCGAACACACCCAGCGTCAGCAGGAAGGTCATACCGAAGGCGGCGATCATCGTGAACGACTGCCGTTTAAGCATGTTCAGCAGATTCATGGGGTTGATGAAAACGGGCTTGAGGTAGGTGAAAATGGCGATGAGGAAAATCAGGATCAGGATCGTGCGGAAGTCAATCAGAACCTGACCTATGCTTCTACGTTTCTTCATGTTAAGTCTCCTTCGTATGCTTTTTTGGAGGACGCCAGCTCCATAATTCCTTCCTGCGTCGCTTCCCCGTGGGGCACAATGCCGGTCATCTGCCCCTCGCACATCACGACGATCTTATCCGTCACGCTGATCAGCTCCGGAAGCTCGGAGGAGACCATAACGATTGCGGCTCCTTTTTTGACAAACTCCGCCATAATGCTGTAAATTTCGGCCTTCGCACCGATATCAATGCCCCGCGTCGGCTCATCGAAGAGGATGATCTGGGGATTGGTCTCCATCCATTTTGCGATGACAACCTTCTGCATGTTGCCGCCGGAAAGGGTGGAAACGGGCTGCTTGATATTCGCCAGACGGATGTTCAGGGATTTGCGGTACTTTTCCGCCAGCGTACGGAACATCTTATAGTGCAGGATTCCGCGCTTCGAGCAGATCTCGTCGGCGTTGACAATGTTCACGTTGTCCTCGACCGGCAGGCACAGCACGAGGCCGTTTTTCTTCCGGTCCTCCGTGACGAAGGCGATCTCCTGCGCTATGGCGTCGCGCTCATGCCTCGGCGTGAATTCCTTGCCGTAGACGAGAATTTTCCCGCTCTTGATGGGGCGCACGCCGAAAATACACTCCAGTACCTCCGTCCGCTTTGCGCCGACCAGACCGCCGATGCCGCAGATCTCGCCGCGGCGGACGGAGAAGGAAACATGCTCAAACACGTCGGAGCAGAGATCCTGCACCTCGAGAATGGTCTCTCCGAATTCCACATGCGCCTTGGGATAGGCGTTTTCCAGGCTGCGGCCGACCATCATGCCGATCAGATCCTGTGGGGTGGTCGCGGCGGCGTCCACCGTGCCGATGTGACTGCCGTCACGCAGAACGCAGATTCGATCCGCAATCTGGAAAATCTCATGCATACGATGGGATATGTACACGATGGTCATCCCCTGCTCGCGCAGCTCCTTGACGATACCAAGCAGGCACTCGGCATCCTTTTCCGAGATCGAGGAGGTCGGCTCATCCATGATGATGATCTGTGCATCTGCGGAGATAGCTTTTGCGATCTCTACGATCTGGCGCTTTGCGATTGACAGGTCACGTACATAGGCGTTGGGATTGATGTTCTGATGCAGGCGTTCGAGCGCCTTCTGCGCGATTTCTACATACTTCCGTTTTTTCAGGATGAAGCCGGGCATTTTGTCCTGCTTGTCGATCACGATGTTTTCCGCGACCGTCATATCGGGACAGAGCGTCAGCTCCTGATAAATGGTGTGGATATGGGCGTTCATGGATTCCTTCGGATTGCGGAATACGGTTTTCCTGCCTCCGACGAGAATCTCTCCGCCGGGATCAGGCTGGTGATAACCGCTGATGACCTTGATCAGCGTGGATTTGCCCGCGCCGTTTTCGCCCATCAGGGCGAAAACCTCGCCCTTCTTGAGCTGGATGTTAATGTCTCTGAGAACATTGACGCCGGAAAAGGTTTTGCCGATGCCTTTGAGTTCAAGAACAAAATCTTCCAAGCAGCGCAACCTCCTTTTTTACAAATTTTCGCGAATCGGGGAAAGAACGGATGGCCCGCCTCAGAATGTGCCGAGTGCCTCTGCGTCCGTGCGCATCCGCGCCAGATCCGCCGGCTCGAGAACCAGATTCCCGGCTCCTACATTCTCCGACAGATGCTGCGGCTTGCGCGCGCCGCACAGCGCCACGGTGATGCCGCGCTGGGCGATTGTCCATGCAATGACAAGCTGGGAGAGCGTACAGCCGTATTTTTCGGTCAGATCCTTCCAGCCGTCCAGCATACGCAGTACGCGGATCCGGTTCTCCGGCTGATAAGCCGCCAGATAATCCTTGCGGTACGTGCCCTCCTTGAGCTGATAATCCATGGTGATTTTTCCGGTCAGCAGACCCTGCTCCAGCGGCGAGTACGCAAACACACTGATCTGATTCTCCACGCAGAAGTCCAGAAGCTCGCCCTCGATGGAACGGTTCAGCATGCTGTATGGCGGCTGAATCACATCGAGTTGCCCCGCCGCCACATATTCCCGGATCTGGGAAAGATCGACGTTGGAAGCGCCGATGGCGCGGATCAGTCCCTCGCGCTTCAGATCCATCAGACCCTGCATCGTCCGCTCGATTGGCGTCGGATAGGACGGCAGTGAGGGCCAGTGCGTGAAATAGACGTCGATGTGATCCGTCCCCAGCCGTTCGAGGCTCATCTCCACCTCCTGCCGCATGGAGTAGGGCTCCAGATTCCGGAAGTACTTTTTTCCGTCGAGGGTGTGCATATAGCCCCCCTCGTCTCCCCACCAGATCAGGCCGCATTTGGTGGAAAGCACAATCTTATCGCGGGGAATGTCCCGGATGGCCTCTCCGATCAGACGCTCGGATTTTCCTTCCCCATACCCGGGAGCGGTGTCAATGAGTGTAATGCCGTTTTCAATGGCGGAACGGATGGTTTCTATGGCCTTGACGTCGTCGTCCGTGCCGTCCCAGAAACCGCCGCCGCCGATGGCCCACGTCCCCAGCGCGATGGCCGAGGCGCGGATACCGCTTTTGCCGATTTCACGATATTGCATTCCGTTTCTCCCCCCTGATATTTTTGCCGCCGGTTTTCAGCAGGTACGCCCGGTGTCCAGGGCGTTGGCGGCATAGGCAAGCTGCCTGTACTTGTTGAACTGTGCCTGAAAACGCTCGTGTGCCTTCTTATCCGGCAGGAACACCGTTTCCTTTTCCTTCACTTTCCGGTACGCCTCTGCGGGGTTGGCCAGTACTCCCATACCGGCCGCGGCGTAGGCCGCCGCGCCCAGCGCCGAGGATTCCGCCACGGCGCCCTTGACGACCGTAAGCCCGGTGATGTTTGCTTTGAGCTGAAGCTGCCGGTCTATGGTTGCACCGCCGCCCACCGCGCGGATCGTCTTCAGATGAATCCCCGCGCGCTCATAGGCCTCCAGATGCAGCCGCAGCTCGTAGGCCAGCCCCTCCACAATGGCGCGGGCAATGTCCTCGCGCCGGGTATCCAGCGTCAGACCATAGATCGCGCCCAGACCGTCCGCGCAGAAGAAGGGGTTCCCGCTGCCGGAGAAGTGCGGCAGAAGCAGCACGGCGCCGGGGCACCCGGGGTCCATCTCCCGCTGCATATATTCATAGAAGTTTTTCCCGTTTGCCTTGCACCACGCGTATTCCTCGGGATGGATGAGGTCGCGGTACCAGCGGACGATACACCCCGCCGTCAGGTTGACGGAAAAGGTGACATAGCCGGAGGTCGCCGGATAGCAGGGAAAAAGATTTTCAAGCATTTCCGGGCAGGTATTTGCCTCCGGCATTGCGGCAACCAGACCCTCGATGGTTCCCGCGATGTCCACCGCCTCGGCAGGATTCTCCTCGTCCAGCCCCGCGCCCACGGCGGCGCAGACCATGTCGTGTCCGCCCGTGACGACGGTCACGCTCTCGCGGAAGCCCAGCGCCCGCGCCTTCTCCTCCGGGATGGTTCCGATCGGGGTTCCGGAGGGTCTGGTGACCGGGAGCATGTCCTCGCTCATGGGGATTGCCTCGAGGATATCCTGCGCCCACGTCTTGGCTCGGATGTCAAAAAGCATCGTGCGCGCCGCGGCGGAATCGCTGGCCGTAGCCGGCAGGCCCATCTTGCGGACGATAAAGTCCTCATAGGTCGACCAGCACCGGACCTTCTGCCAGACCTCCGGCTCATGCGCGCGGATCCAGAGCATCTTGGCAAGGCTGCCGATGTAGAGCGGCGGCATGCCGCAGCGGTCGAAAAACCTCTGCCGGCCGAATTTCTCGGTAAACGCCGCGATTTCCTCGCCGCCGCGTGCGTCGAAATCGACGATGGAGCGGCGGACACTGTTGCCGTTTTCGTCCACGGGGATGATGACGTCTCCGATGGCGGACACCGCAAGTGCGCGCACCGGCTGCTCCGCCTTTTCGTTGACCTCCCGGATCACATTGCTGATCTCTTCCCAGACACGTTCTGCGTCCAGCTCCAGCAGTCCCTCTCCGGGGAAGGCCATGGGATATTCCCGGTACGCCTGGCAGACGATGTTCCAACTTTCATCGAAAACTACCGCCTTGCAGCCGGAGGTTCCCATATCAACGCCCATGATCCACATATCCGCCGCTCCCTTCTCTGATTGAAATTACAGCTCGTTCCAGAATTTTCCTGTGTCACGGAAGCCGGGGTTCAGCGCCACAAGGGACGGATACTCCGGGCCGAGGTCGGTATTCTCGGGAACCGCCTGCCCAATGGCGGGCAGATTCTCGTTTCTGCCGGCGCTCATGAACATTTCCATGCAGTGTTCTTCGGATTTTGTAAAGCCCGTCAGCGCGGCCTTCACGATGTTGCAGGTATCATAGTTGCCGGTATAGTTCGGATGCTCATTGAGCCACGTCTCGATCTCCTCGCGGCCGAGCGCGCACATCTCCGTGTAGATGCAGATCTTGGTGATTCCCTCTTCGATGCTCTTTTTGAAGTGTTCTTCGGAGATGCCGCTGCCGCCGTGGAGCGTCAGATAGCAGGGATACTCCGCAATGGCCTCGCGGATGGCCGCCAGACGGCCGAAATCGAGATGCGGCGTGCCCTTGTAGAAGCCGTGAGAGTTGCCGATGGAAACCGCCAGAATATCGACGCCGGTACGCGCGACGAATTCACGCGCCTTCTCCGGATCGGTCATCGTCTCGGAGATGTCCACAAAGCTGGAGCCGAGAGAGCCAAGCTCGCCCTCGACGGCGGCGCCGTATTTATGCCCGATCTCAACGGCCTTGCGGGTGTTTGCCACATTCTCCTCAAAGGGGAGCTTGGAGCCGTCGTACATGACGGAGGTGAAGCCGGCCTTTGCCGCGCGCTCGACCTGTTCAAGATCCAGCCCGTGACTCAAATGGATGGACACGGGCACCTTCGCAGCCTCTGCGGCGCGTTTGGTTACGGCCACAAAATCCTCGAAATTGACGTAAGGCTCGATCACGCCGGGCTCCACGACGATCAGGGGTGAGCCGACCTCCTCCGCCTTGCGGATCAGGGCGGCAGGCTGATCCAGACCGTTGATATTGAATGCACCGACCGCATATTTGCCCTGCCGGCAGGCGGCCAGCATATCCGTTGTTTTTACCAGTGGCATTGTGCTTCCTCCTTCTTACTTATAGGCTGCTGCGTCGACGATGGTCCTGGGCTTGCCGCCGGCAAGGAAGAGCATCAGGTCATTGACCAGCATGACAGATTGCAGATAAATCACGTCGCGGCCCGCGCCGGCGATATGCGGAGTGAGAATGACGTTGGGATAATTGAAGTATTCGTCGTCACGCTTGACCGGCTCGGAATGGAACACATCCAGCGCCAGTCCGCCCAGCTTGCCGCTGCGCAGCGTGCTGCGCAGCGCCTCTTCGTCCATCAGGCCCGCACGTGCGGTGTTGACGATAAAGACGCCGTCCTTCATCAGCTTGAACTGCTCGTAGGAAATCATATTTTTGTTGGCGTCCGTGACCTTGGCATGGAAGCTGATGATGTCGGAAGCGCTCAGAAGGTCGTTCAGCTCGACCTTGGTGCAGCCGTGGGCCGCAATGGCCTCCGCGCTCTGATAAGGATCGTAAACCAGCACGTCCAGATCGAAGCCCTTGGCGCGCTGCGCCACCTGCTTGCCGACCGTGCCGAACCCGATCAGGCCGAGGATCTTTCCTTCCAGTTCAATGCCCTTGCGGGACTGCCACGGGCCCTCGGGATTCATATCCCAGATGACGTCCTTGTCGCTGCCGAATTCTCCGGCGGGCGCGGTGAATACGCCCTCGTGGAGCTCGGAATTGGCACGGGCGATTTTGCGGGCAAGGCTGAGAATCAGGCCCATGGTGAAATCGGCGACGGGCAGCGCCTCGCGGCCGAAGGTGCAGAAAACGGGAATGCCCAGCTCCGTGGCGGCATCCACATCCACATTGGCGCGCGCGCCGCCGCGGATGGAGAAAATCGCCTTCAAATGGGTGTTCTCCAAAACCTTGCGGGTGACGGGCTCGTAGCCGAGGAACAGGATCTCGGCGTCGCCGATTTCGGCAATCAGCTCGTCCTCGTTCAGGATCTTGCTGGTATAGCCCCAGCCGCCGGTGCGCACGGTATGTCCGGCAGCCTTGAGCATCTCAATACCGTCCTGAGAAAAATCGGCACAGATGTAAATTTCCAATGTTCTTTCCTCCTCTTACAGTTCTTCGGGATAGAGAATGATCTTGATGGACTCCTTGCGGCGAACCATATCGAACGCCTCGCGGAATTCGGAGACACGCATCCTGTGAGAAATCATGCACTTGAGATCGAACTTCCCGGCCTCAACCAGATTCATAACATTGCGCCAGGACACCCAGTCGTAGCCGAAATGGCCCTTGAGAGCGATCGCGCCGTCGATGAAGGGGTCGAGGGAACTGTTGTAGGGATGATGGTCATAGCCGATCTTGACGATAATGCCGGCGGTCCGCACGATGCCGAGGCAGGACTTCATAACCACGTTCACACCCGCGGCATCCACGACGCAGCTCACGCCCTCGCCGTTGGTGATGGCCTTGACCGCCGCGATGGGATCCTCCAGATCGGACTTAATGATGTGGGTCGCGCCGCAGTGCTTCGCCATCTCAAAGCGCTCGTCGCCGTCGGAGGACAGCGCAATCGCAATGATCTTCGCCGCACCAGCCGCACGGGCAGCCTGAATAGAGAAAAGACCCAGAGCGCCGACACCGAAGACGGCCACGAAGTCGCCGGGCATGACCTTGGCCTCCTGCACAACAGCCATATAACCGTTGCAGGCAGGGTCGAGGATTGCGGCTTCTTCAAAGCTCATGCAGTCGGGGATACGCATCAGGCTGGTGGGGACGCGGGCAAGCGTCTTGCCGAGGATTTTCACATAGTTGGTGAAGCCGCCGTCCATGCCATAGCCGATGCCCTTGCGCTCCGGGCAGGATAGGAAATCAGAGGTATTGCAGGCGTAGCACTCGCCGCAAACCTCGCCGGTGTTGTCGGAGACGACACGGTCGCCGACCTTCCAGCGGGTAACATTTTTGCCGACCTTCGCCACCACACCGGAGAACTCATGTCCGAGGATGACAGGAGGATTCAGAATGGCGGCATGCTGTCCGTTATCAAAGGCGATGTCAGAACCGCATACACCTGCCGCTTTGACTTCGATCAACAGGTCGTCGTCGCCGATCTCGGGAATCGGCACATCGCGCAGTTCGGTTTCACCCGCGCCGTAGCCGTACTTAACAACTGCTTTCATGGTTTTGCCTCCTTAAAAATAGTTCGGGGTATTCCCTGGCTCAAAGCTCTGTGGTAGCACAGACGGCCGCAGGCTCGGCAAGGGTTTTTCCGAAGGTTCCCGCGGGGATCTTCTTTTCCTCAAGCGTCTGCATCAGGTGTCCGGTGGCGTTTGCAATCAGGGCAAGATCCGCACCGCCTGCGATACCGATTTCGGCGGCTGCTACGGCCTGCTCCACTGTGAGGGCGGCGGCATCCACCAACGTCAGCACGCGGCCGTGCTTTTTGGCGGGGGCAGCCGAAGCGACAAAATCGTTCTTTGCCGCGCCGGGATCCTTCACGCACAGTTCCAGATTCATCGGCACGATCACTTCATCCGCACCATTGGCGACCGCCTGTTTGGCCTCGGCGTACTTGGCAAAGGACGATGTGGTTCCGCCGGGCAGACCGACGATCGTCAGAACCTCGAGTCCCGTGTCCTTCAGTTCCTCTGCGGCCGGCGCAACAAACCACTGGGGAACACAGATCGCGGCGCATTGCGCTTCCGCCGCTCTCCTGCAGGCGGCCTTCAGCTCATCAAGCGTGGATTGGGGTTCCATGTGGACGTACATTTTTTTCATAAATTCGATCACACATCCTTCTGCAAAATTTGTAATTGATGCCTGGCATGAAGAAAGGCGCAGAACATATATTGATATAAAATTACCGTATAATATGATCATTACCTTAATTCATCTGATGATTACACTTTATCAGCGCTATTTTGAAATTGCAACAGTTTTTTTCCGGCGGAATCTGTCGATCATCTGATTTTTTCTCCGTTTCGGTGATAATCACGAAGTGAAAAACCCTTTGATTTCAAGGGATTCCGGAAGTTTTCCCTTCGCGTAACAAAAAAACCATTGGTAAAAGTGCTGATTTTTTCAGACTACAGTTTTAAAAAAGCGGCTGCCTGTCTTTCCCCGTTTTGCAGCTCTTCTGCCGTCTATTTTCCGTATCTTTCCGATTCATCCGATGAAAAAAGCAAAACATATTACTTTTCTGTTTGCTTTTTCCGGAATAATCATTTATAATGGAAGCAAATACATGGAAAGGATTGAGGAGATCATCATGGAACGATTGAATATCGGGCAGGCACAGAAGTATACCTCTCCTAATCCCTTTGCTCTGGTCAGTACCTGCACAGCGGATGGGAAAAACAATCTGATGGCTCTGTCCTGGTGGACCTATCTTTCCAACCACCCGGCAACCATCGGCGTTTGCCTGAGCAAGCGTGGCTATTCCGGCAGTCTGATTGCGGCGCAGGGGGAGTTTTGCCTCTGCATCCCGGACCGCTCTCTCAGGGACGCGGCGCTGCGCTGCGGAGCCTGCAGCGGCCGTGACCACGACAAGGCCGCCGAATTCGGCATTGCGCTTGAGCCGGCGGAGCATGTGCGGCCCATGCGGGTAAGCGGCAGCCGGCTGGTGCTGGAATGCAGGCTGCAGCAGCAGATTGAGGTTGCCGACCACATTCTGTATGTCGCGGAGGTTGCCGGCAGCTATGGAAACGCCGAATCCAGCGGACTGTTTGCCATGGAGGGCTACAAGCGTCTGAACTCCGTATATGAAGCAGTAGAATGAGGAGGTTCCCATGCTTGCATACGTTAACGCCAAATCGAAAATTTTGAAGTATATCCGCGACAGCGGGCTGGAGGCGGGAGATCGCCTTCCCACCGAAGTCGAGCTGTCCGAACGTCTTGGGATCGGCAGGCTGAGCCTGCGCGAGGGGCTCAACGCGCTCAAATCCGAGGGCATTGTGGTCGCCATGCAGGGTCGGGGCACTTTTGTGGCCTGCAGCAGCACCCAGATTTCCGATACGCTGAACCTCAACTACTCCGTTACGGAAATGATCCGCTGCAGCGGCCATGAGCCTGGCAGCATCTATTTCAAAAAGGAAATCGTACCGGCGGATAAGGTCGTCGCAGCGGCGCTGAAGATCGGACCCGGCATGGATGTCTCCCTCTGCACCCGTATCCGTACCGCCGACAGTGTTCCCGTCGTCGTAACAAAGGACTATCTCTCCCCCGCCCTCGCCGCAGCCTTTCTTGGGCTGAGTGCGCAGGACATCTCCCTTTACGATTACATTGAGGAAAACTCCGACTTCACCATCGGCTCCAGCATCACGGAGATCGCTCCGGAATGTGCGGACGAGGAGCTGGCCGGAGCGCTGAACGTTCCGGTCGGGACGCCGCTTCTGATGTTCTGTGCCACCGTCAACGATGTGTACGGCGCACCGCTGATCTATGCCAGAGAATTTTTCCGCGCCGACCGCTTCAAATTTGTCGTCATGCGGGGAAAAAAGTAGGCCACAGTACCTTCATAAAACCACAAAAAACTCCCCCTGCGCGTCAGGCATTCAATGTCTGACACGCAGGGGGAGTACTTATACCGTTGTACGCCTCCAGATTCCCGAGAAATAGAAGACAACCGACAGCGCAGTGGCAATCGTCCAGCTTACCGGCCAGGCGAGCCATATGCCGCTGCTCCCCCAGAAGGAGGAGAATACAAAGGCCAGCAGCACCCGCAGAAACAGCGCCGCAAAGGTCGTGATCATAAAAAGCAGCATCGCGCCCGCGCCGCGGAACACGCTGTCCGCGCAGATCTTGATCGCAACCAATACATAAAAAGGCGCCACGATCAGGAGGAATTTGCAGCCGATCTGCAGTGCATCGCTCCCCTTTTCCTTCATAAAAAGACCGATCAGCGGCTCACGCAGAAAAACATAGGCAAGGCTGAACGCCGCCGCCACACCGCACATCAGCGCAAGACCGCTTCTCAGGCCGCGCCTGACGCGCTCCGGCTTGCCGGCTCCAAGGTTCTGGGCCGTGAAATTCGAGACGCCCGTGCCCAGTGTGGAGATCGTCGTGGTCGTGAAGCCGTTGACCTTGATCGCCGCGGCATAGCCCGCGATCACCGCACCGTCGAAGCCATTGACGATGCTCTGGATCAGAATATTGCCCACGGAGACGAAGCACTGCTGCAGGGTGCTTGGCAGCGCGATACGGACGATGCGTTTCAGAAGCTTCTGGTCGAAGATCTGCGGTTTTTCCGCACAGACAAGCGTCCGTAGTTTCCTAAAGACGGTGACAACCGCCAAAACACAGCTCACACCCTGACACAAAAAGGTTGCCCACGCCACAGCGCCGACGCCCAGCTCAGGAAAGAGCCGGACAAAGAGGATATCCAGAAACACATTGGCCGTGGATGAACAGGCGAGAAAATAAAAGGGCGTTTTGGAATCGCCCAACGCAGAGAAAATACCGCTGGAAATGTTGTAAAAGAAGAGAAACAGCAGACCGGCGGTGTAGATATTCAGGTACAGCATCGTATCCGGCCGAATGCGCTCCGGTACGCGGATGAGTGGCAGAAGCCGCGGGAGAAACAAAAAGCCCATTCCCATCAGCAGAACCGTCAGCGCTCCGCTGAAAAGGAAGTTCGTGCTGACCGCCGTTTTCAGTTCCCGCAGGCGTCTGGCGCCATAGAGCTGCGAGACGACGACGGAGCAGCCGATATTGCAGCCAAAGGCAAAGGCCAGGTAGATCAGCGTCACCTCATAGGCGTTGCCGACGGCGGAAAGTGCATCCTCCCCGATCATCTTTCCCGCAATCAGGGAATCCGCAATATTATACATCTGCTGAAAGATCACCCCGCCGAGGAGCGGCAGCGAGAAGCTGCACAGCGCCCTTCCCGGTGAGCCGGCCGTTAAATCTTTTATCATAGTTATATATTTCCAAAACATAGGGCACTCCCCTTCGGAAGTGCCCTATGTTTTCGTTTAAACAAGCATTATAAAAGGCAACGGATCAGCCGTTGTTCTCTCTCATCTTTGCAAAGCACTCGCTGCAATAGACCGGACGATCGGTCTTCGGCTCAAAGGGAACACGAGCCTCTCCGCCGCAGTTGGCGCAGACAGCGGTGAAATACTCCCTCGGGCTGCGGGCAGCATTCTTACGAGCGTCGCGGCAAGCCTTGCAGCGCTGCGGCTCATTCTGGAATCCTCTCTCCGCATAGAATTCCTGTTCGCCGGCGGTGAACACGAATTCCTTGCCGCATTCCTTGCAAACTAAAGTCTTGTCTTCGTACATTTTGGTTTACCTCTCTTGATGAATAAGATTTGCCCCGACACTCTTCTTGCTAAATTGCAGATTGGTATGCCTCAGGGTTGATATTGCGAACGGTCTTTTACCGATTGCGCCGATTAACACGCCTTTAATTATAACATTTCCACCGGCTTTGTCAATAGTGGATGAAAGAATAATCTGTAAGAAAAAAACATTTGTACACTTTTTACATTTTCATTTCTTCATTTTCAGTCAAAATGTCAGTTGCTCTTCGTTCTGATTCGGCAAATGCAGATGGTCATAGGCAAGCTGCGTCACGCAGCGTCCTCTCGGCGTGCGGGTGAGAAAGCCGATCTGCATCAGATAGGGCTCATAGACGTCTTCCAGCGTTACGGCTTCCTCCCCGATCGTCGCGGCAAGGGTCTCCAGTCCCACGGGGCCGCCGCCGTAAAACTGAATGATTGCCCGGAGCATCCGGCGGTCCGTGGCGTCCAGCCCCAGTTTGTCCACCTCCAGCCGCTGCAGCGCCAGATCCGCCGCCTCGCGGGTGATCACGCCGTCATAATAAAGCTGTGCAAAATCCCGCACGCGCCGGAGCATCCGGTTGGCGATACGCGGCGTGCCGCGGCTGCGGGAAGCGACCTCCAGCGCCCCGGCAGGATCGATCTGCATGCCCAGAAGAAGCGCCGAGCGCGTAACGATCCGGCAGAGTTCCTCCGGGGTGTAAAGCTCCAGCCGGAAGGTCACGCCGAAGCGGTCGCGCAGAGGCGCGGAAAGCTGCCCCGCGCGGGTCGTCGCCCCGATCAGGGTGAATTTCGGCAGATCGAGCCGGATGGAATTGGCAGAAGGCCCCTTGCCGACGATGATATCGATGGCAAAGTCCTCCATCGCGGGATACAGAATCTCCTCCACTGAGGTGTTCAGGCGGTGGATCTCGTCGATGAAGAGGATGTCGCCTTCCGAAAGATTGGTCAGAAGCGCCGCCAGATCGCCCGCCTTTTCAATGGCAGGGCCGGATGTGATGCGGATATTCACCCCCATCTCATTGGCGATGACGCCGGCCAGAGTGGTCTTGCCAAGCCCCGGAGGGCCATAGAGCAGGACGTGATCCAGCGGCTCGCTGCGGCGGCGCGCCGCTTCAATATAAACCGCCAAGTTCTCCTTGACCTTTTCCTGTCCGTTGTATTCGCTCAGGCGCTTCGGGCGGAGGGAAAGCTCGCCCTCATCCTTCGCCGTGTAGCTGGTTGTCACGATGGGCGCTTCAAAATCCTGTGAAAAATCGATGCTCATGCACTCACCTCATTACCATTGCGCGCAGGCAGCGGCGCACGATCTCCTCCGTGGGCAGTCCCTCTGCCGGGATCCCCTTGAGCGCCGCGGCAATCTCGGCCTGATTGTAGCCAAGCTCCGCCAGCGCCGCCTGCGCAAGCGCAAGATTGCTTCCCGCCGCAGGCACCGGCACCGCCGGCGCGCCGGAAAAGTCCACCTCCGACACAGAGGCACCCAGTTTATCCTTCAGTTCCAGAATGATGCGCTGCGCCAGCTTTTTCCCGACGCCCTGCGCCGCCGTCAGCGTCTTTTCGTCCTGCGTCATGATCGCCAGCGTGAAGCGCTCCGGCGACGTAGACGAGAGAATCGCCAGCGCCGCCTTCGGCCCGACGCCGGTGACGGACAGCAGAAGTTCAAAGCAGCGCAGCTCCTCCCGGGTGGAGAAGCCGTAGATGTCAAACGCGTCCTCGCGGATGTTGCAGTAGGTAAAAAGCTTCGCCGTCTGCCCCACATGCAGCTTAGAAAGCGTATAAGCGGTGGTGTGGCAGGCATAGCCTGCGCCGCCGCAGTCCACGACCGCCAGATTGCCCTCCATCAGAGTGATCTCTCCGTTCAGATAATAAAACATACCTATCCTCCCCGCTGCATCCCGGCAAGCATGGACGTTGCTGATCTTGCATGGCACAGGGCAATGGCGATGGCGTCCGCCGCATCATCCGGGCGCGGCATTTTCTCCATATGCAGGAAACGGCGCGTCATATCCATGACCTGACGCTTTTCCGCCTTGCCGTAGCCGACCACCGCCTGCTTGACCTGCATGGGCGTGTATTCAAACAGCGGCACGCCCGCCCGCTCTATGGCAAGCAGGATCACGCCGCGCCCATGGGACACGCCGATTCCCGTCGTGATGTTGTGACCCCAGAACAGCTCTTCAACGGCCACGGCTCCGGGTTTTGTGACCTCCAGCAGCCGTGTCATATCCTCAAAAAGCATATTGAGCCGCCGGGGAAACGCCAGCTCCGGCGGCGTTGTCACCGTGCCGTACTGCAGCAGCTCGTATTTCCCGCGCTCCGACGAGATCAGGCCAAATCCCGTGGTTGCATAGCCGGGATCAATTCCTAAAATAACCAAAGAGCTTCTCCGGCCACTCAGGCAGCGCAATATTCAACAGCCAGCAGAGGATGCCAAGAATCAGAATGCCGAACAGCGTCCACGCGAAAATACGCTTCCACCGGGGGCTGGGGATATACTCCTCCTGCTTTTTTTCCGCTTCCGTGGGTAAATCCTCCGGCTGCACATTTTCCATCAGAACCTCCGGTTCCTGTTTGTTCTCATTCAAATGTATCACCTCATCAGTATCATAGCACGCTTTTGCAATATTTGCACGGATATTTTTTCACCCGGAAAAGCCGTCGGGACAGACGCCCATCCCCTCCAGCTCGCCGAGCGCCTGTGTCAGGGTGGAGAAGACAATCCCCCGCATCCCGACGCTGCGCGCCCCCGCGACATTCTCCGTCATATCATCCAGAAAAACCGATTCCTCCGCGCGCAGGCCGTAACGCTCCAGCAGCAGCCGGTAAATGGCCGGATCGGGCTTGAGCAGCTTTACCCGATAGGAGAACACGCCCCCGTCGGTATAGGGCAGAAAAGAGAGGGCCTCCGGGCAATCCTCCGCTGCTTTCTGAGAGAAGTTAGAGAGATAGAACACGCCGTAGCCCGCATTTTTCAGCGCACGGATCAATCTGACGGCGTAGTCCCGCGGCCGGAGAAGCCCGCACAGGCTGTCAAAGGCGCGGTGAAAATCGTCGGCAATTTCGGGATCGTTCCGGATAAAGCCTTCGATAACCTCCTGCACGGAAAGCACGCCGCGGTCATACTCGCCCCACGCCGGATGCAGCACCGAACTTCTGGCAATGCGGTCGATTCTCTCCGGGGAAAAGCCCTTATCCTTCAAAAAGCCGTACCAGCGATAGTCCGCCAGAACGTTCCCGATATCAAAAACAATATTTCTGATTGCCATGTCCTACCCTCGCCGTGATCCCGCGTCCGTTGCCGGAGACAGGCTGTTGTTTTGCTTCCATCATAGCATACGGCGAAACAAAAATCAAACCCGTATCTGCCGGCCGCCGCTGAAAAACGAAAAACGCCGCAGAAGGTGGACGCCTGACATCGAGGGCATCCGGTTGCAGCGCAGATGCACAGGGCGGCATGGCAGAAGCCATGCCGCCCTGTATTTACTCCTTCATCAGTGGGAAGCTGACCTCGGCCTTGAACAGGTCTCCGTCGATACAGATCGTGAATCTGCCCCCCTGCAGCTCCGTAAGGCTCCGCGCAATGGAAAGACCCAGTCCGCTTCCCTCCGTATTGCGGGAGGCGTCGCCCCGCACAAAGCGCTCCATCAGCTCGTCGCTGGAGATGTTCAGAGCGTCTCTGGAGATATTCTTAAAGGCGATGATGAGGTTTCCCTCCTGCTCTGCGGTCTGCAAATATACGCGTGTCCGCTCCAGAGAATACTTGCAGATATTGCCGAGCAGATTGTCAATCACGCGCCAGAGCAGCCGTCCGTCCGCAAAGACGTACGCTCCCTGCACCTTCAGATCGAGAAGCAGCTCCAGCTCCTGCGCCTTCAGCTTTTCCTCGTATTCGCCCGCCGCCTGCGTCAGAAGGACGTTCACGTCCGTCTTTTCCGCGTGGACGGCGATGTTCCCGGTGGATGCCTTGGAAGCCTCGACCAGATCCTCCGTCAGCTTTTTCAGCCGCAGGGACTGGCGGTCCAGAACCCGCAGATATTCCGGGGCGTTCGGGGAGTCAAGTCCCTCGGCCTGGAGCAGGTTCACATAGTTGACGATGCTCGTCAGCGGCGTTTTGATGTCGTGCGAAACGTTGGTGATGAGCTCCGCCTTCATACGCTCGCTGCGCATCTGCACCTCCACCGCCTTCTGCATTCCCACGCTGATACTGTTCAGATTTTCTCCGTGGTGCCGGAAATCCGGCAGCATATGGCGCACATTGACGCGGTAGTTCATATCGCCTTCTGCGATACGCGCGCCGCCTGTTTTCAGCGTCTGCAGATTGATCGCGATCAGAATGGCCAGAGGGACAAAAAGGAGCTTTTCCAGCACCCAGAGCGGCGGATAAACGCGCGCCAGCAGAAAAATCAGTTCCACCAGCGTCAAGCCGGCGCAGATCAGCACGGTTTTCCAACACAGCGGCAGATGCGTGCAGACAAAGCGGATGCCGTGCCCGACCCAACGCAGCGCCTTCCAGAGAAGGTACAGCGCAAAGTATATGACAGTGTTTTTCCACCACTTCCCCGCCTTGGCGCGCGTTGCAAAGCTCAAGATGGGCGAAAGCAGGAGAAAAGCCCAGAGGAGTATGACCGCGCCGCCTGCCGCGAGCTGCCAGAGCATGAACGTACCATAGCTGAATATCTCCGCAAACAGCGCGGCGCTCCCGATGAATCCGGCGGTCAGGACGGCAAGATAGAGGTCAAAGGGGATCCTGTCCACCCAGTTCAGGTGAATTCCCTCGACCCCCGCCTTGTGGCCGGCAGCGCAGAGCAGGAAGATGAAGAGGGCGGCCGCAAATACCAGAGCGGCAATTGCAACCGGGAGCAGAAAGCGCTGCAGCTTCACAAGCCGGTTGACCAGCTCCACGGCGCGGAAGCATTCGTCCTCTGCGGTCAGCTTTTCCATCACCGCCACACGGATGGTGAGCGGGCGGTTCTGTACGGTGACAGTTGTAATCGTTGCTTCCAGCTTTCCCGCACTGTTTTCCTCAAAACTGTGGCTTACAATCCTTTCGGGCATCTCGTTCAGATACTCATACATCGCTTCCTCGTTCTCAAACGTGCGCAGGAAGGTATGATAGCTTTCCCCGATGGCGATGGAATAACCATACTCGCGCTGCGTCTCCGGCACAATGGCGGTATCCTGCCGGTTTTCAAAAAGGAGCTTGCCGTTTTCGTCTGTGATCTCAATGCGCAGATTCGAGTTTTCCGGAGCAAAGCGCTCGTTGTAATACTCCAGCATCGCATGATAAGCCGCCGAGTCGGTATTTCCCTCCGCCAATGTATCCAGAAGAGGATAGCATTCCTCCTCCGCACGGCACACAACGGAAGAAAGCATGGTGTTTTTGAGTCTCGTTCCGTTGTCAAGATAGCTGTCGTTTCCAACCAGAACGACGATTCCGGCCACAGACGCCGCCAGAAGGATAAGCATCGCCACCAGCAGAACTATGGCTGTCGCCTTCGCCGCCAGACTTGATTTCAGTGATTTCACCGCACGTCACGCTCCATCTTATAGCCCTGTCCCCATACCACCTTCAGGTAATGCGGATCGGCCGGATTGATTTCAAGCTTTTCGCGCAGATGCCGGATGTGTACCGCCACCGCGTTTTCCGC